>JBHHVG010000166.1:0-6776 GCA_046754165.1 Myxococcota bacterium | reverse complement strand
GGAGCAGCGGGTGCCGCAGCTGCGGCAGGCGCACGACGCCCTCGTCCGCGACCTCGGGCGGCGTCGCGTCGAGCGCCTCGGCGTAGCGCCCGCGGGCGAAGGCGCGGTCGATCGCCGCGACGGCCCGGAGCCCCGGTGCCACGGCGGAGGCCTCGGCGGCGACGCGGCGAGACAGTCGGAGCAGGACGCGACCCGTCTCCTGCTCGATGTCGATCTCCGCCCGCTTGCGCTGGTTGTTCAGGTCGACGAGGGCTTCCGGCTCGACGAACAGCGTCGTGCCGGTCTTGGACGCGCCGTGGACGATGCCGCGGACGCGGCTGCGGGCGTCCGCGCGCACCGGGAGCACGAAGCGGTCGTTGCGCACCGTGAAGTAGGCATCGGACAGGCGCGCGACGGTATCGGGATCGCGCAGGTACGCCGCGATGCGCTCCTCGATCTCCGACGCCAGCCGCACGGATTCGCGGCGGGCCGCGGCCAGCGCCGGGGACGCCGCGTCGAGGATCTCCCCGGAGGCGTCGATGCAGGCCCCGATCTCTGCCACGACCGCGCCGTGGTCTCCGATCGACTCCGCGATCTCCGCCAGGCGCGGCGCCTGGGCGCCGTGTCGGGAGACATGGCGCCGCACCGCGTCGAGGGCGGCCAGAGTCGCCGCCAGCGTGCGCAGGTCGTCGGCGCGCAGCACACCGCCCTTGGCCGCCCGCGCCAGCGTCTCCTCGATCTCTCCGACCCCGCCGAGCGGCGCCGGCAAAGCGGCGTTGCGCAGCGCGCGCGCCTCTGCCGTCTCGCGGAGGCGCGCGCGTACCGGGTGCAGGGCGTCCTCGAAGATCGGCGGCCCGTTTCCCGCGTCTCTCGAGAGCCCTTCCGAAAAATGCCGGCGGCCGGCCGGTGTCTGGGCGAAGCCGGCGAGCTGCTCGAGAACCCGCGGCCAGTCCAGCCGTTCGAGCGTCTTCTGCGCGGTGCGGAAGCCCACCCGCGCAGGGTAGTCGCTGCTGTGGGCCTTCACTCCCTGGCCTCGTTCGGCCGAAGGGGATCGCATGGGGAGAAAATCACCCACTGAGGGCGTCCTGGAGTCCACGAGGGACCTGGATCGCTGGAGCGTGAAGGAGATCCTCGAAGCGATCCATCGCGAGGACCGCTTCGCCTTCGAGGCGGTCGGCCAGGTGCTGCCCTGCGTCGAGGCGGCGGCCGACGTGATCTGCAACGCGCTGGCGGGCGGCGGGCGCTGGTTCAACGCGGGGGCCGGCACCAGCGGGCGCATGGGTGCCCTCGACGCCGCCGAAATTCCCCCGACCTTCGGCCTGCCCGCCGACCGGGTCCAGGCAGTGCTGGCGGGAGGGGAGCGGGCGCTGGTGCGCGCCGTCGAGGGGGCGGAGGACGACGGCGAGGCGGCCGGCCGGGAGCTCCGCATACGCGGGCTCTGCGCCGGCGATGTCGTCCTCGCGATCTCCGCGAGCGGCGAGACCCCCTTCGCCCTGGGCAGCCTCGCCTTCGCCCGCGAGGTCGGCGCGCGCACCCTCGCGCTCAGCTGCAATCCCGGATCTTCCCTGGCCGAGGCGGCGGAGATCGCCATGCTCCCCGAGGTGGGGCCCGAAGTGATCGCCGGCTCGACCCGCATGAAGGGCGGCCTGGCGCAGAAGATGGTGCTTCACATGCTCTCCACCGCGGTGATGGTGCGGCTCGGGCGCGTGTCCGGGAACCTGATGACCAACATGGTTCCCGCGTCGAACAAGCTGCGGGAACGGAGCGTGGGCATCGTCATGGCGCTGGCCGAAGTCGCCGCCGCCGCCGCCGCGGCCTACCTGGAGGCGGCCGACGGCAACGCCGCCGAAGCGGTCGCCCTCGCGAAGCGCGACGCCGAATCGCGCTGACCCGGGCCGACTGTGGCCCGCCGGGTGATCAGATCGCGCGCATCCCGGTGATGTGCTCGCCGAGGATCAGCGTGTGGATGTCGTGCGTTCCCTCGTAGGTGCGCACCGTCTCGAGGTTCAGCATGTGGCGCATGGACTGGTAGTCGTCGACGATGCCATTGGCGCCGAGCAGGTCCCGGGCCGCCCGCGCGATCGTCAGCGCCGCGTCCACGTTGTTCCGCTTGGCCATCGAGACCATGCTGTGGTGCAGCCTGCCCTCGTCCTTCAGGCGGCCCAGCCGGAGCGCCAGCAGCTGCCCCTTGGTGATCTCGGTCAGCATGCCGACCAGCTTCTCCTGGGTGAGCTGTTTCGAGGCGAGGGGCCCGCCCTGGACGATGCGCTCGCGCGTGTACTGCACGACCTCGTCGTAGCAGGCCATGGCCGCGCCGAGGGCTCCCCAGGCAATGCCGTAGCGGGCCTGATTGAGACAGCTGAGCGGCCCTCTCAGCCCCTGGACGCCGGGAAGCCGGTTGTCGTCGGGCAGCTCGAGGTTGGTGAGGAAGAGCTCCGAGGTCACCGACGCGCGCAGCGAGAACTTTCCCTTGATGTCGCGGGCGTCGAAGCCCGGGCGGTCCCGCTCGACGAGGAAGCCCTGCACGCCGTCCTCGGTGATCGCCCAGACGAGCGCGATGTCCGAGATCGACCCGTTCGTGATCCAGCGCTTGGTGCCGTTGAGGACCCAGCCGTCCCCCCTGCGCTCGGCCCGGGTGAGCATGCCGGACACGTTGCTGCCGGCGTCGGGCTCGGTGAGCCCGAAGCAGCCAACCGCCTCGCCGGATGCGAGCTTCGGCAGCCACGCGTCCTTCTGGTCGTCCGAGCCGTAGCTGTGAATCGGATACATCACCAGCGAGCCCTGCACCGAGGCGAAGGAACGCAGGCCGGAATCGCCCCGCTCGAGCTCCTGCATCACGAGGCCGGTGGCGACGTTGTTCATCCCGGCGCAGCCGTAGCCGGTGAGGTTGGCGCCGAACAGGCCCAGCTCGCCCAGCTGCGGCACCAGCTCCATCGGGAAGGAGCCGTCGTGCCGCACGTGCTCCTGGATGCGGGGCAGGAATTCCTTGGAGACGAACTCTCGCACCGAATCGCGGGCGAGGCGTTCCTCGTCGGCGAGGAGGTCGTCGAGGTGGAGGAAGTCGACACCGCTGTAGTCGGCCACGTCCGCTCTCCGCGGGTAGGGGGGATCGGGTCCGTAAGGCTAGCAAGGTCGCGGCCGAGCCCCAGACGCGAAAGGGCCCGGCGGCGGTGCCGCCGGGCCCGACTGCTCAGCGCGTTGCCTGCTGGAAGTGAATGTCCGGAGGCAAGCCCCCCGCCTGCCGTCCGGACACACCGGCCACAGTGGCCGAGAACCTCGGATCAGCTGGCCTTGGCGGTCGGCCGGATCCCCTTCTCCAGATCGCGGAGCTTCTTGTTGATCTGGTTCAACTTGCGGTCGATGCGGTGCAGATCGCGGCGGGAAGCGACCTGGAGCATCTCGAGCACGCTGTCGACGGCCTGCTCGAACTGCTTGGTGGCGTCGCCCGCGACCTCCTGGGCCCGCTTCACGTAGGAGTTCCTGCGGAGCTCCCTGCGAACCCGCTTCACCTGCTTCTGGGTCTGCTTCTCGAAGCTCTTGCGGCGGGCGCTGAGCCCCTTCTCGACGCGCTTCTGGACGCGCTGGAAGTCGTCTTCGAGCGAAGCAACGACCTCCCGGACGCGATCGACGCCTTCCTGGACGAAGTTTTCCTGTGCCATGTCTCTCTCCCCATGAAATTCGCGGCTCCGCCGGAGCAGCCGGGCATTCCCCGTGCAGCGGAACGGAGCCGAATATAACACAGCGCGTCACAGCGTCAAGAACGTCCGAAGAATTAAATTTTATTAATTTATACAGGTACTTAGGCTATGACTCGCTGCGTCAGACGGGGCGAAAAAGACGCACCGCGGCATGCTACCGCGCTAGAGGCGGGCGACGGCGCTGGTCCAGGAGAAGCCGGAGCCGAAGGTGGTCATCGAGAAGATCTGGCCCGGGGCCAGGCGGCCGCTGCGGATGGCCTCGTCGAGCAGCATCGGAAGGGAGGCGGCGGAGCAGTTGCCGTAGCGATCGATGTTGTTGATCCGCTTCTCCTCGGGAATGTCGAGCTCCTTGGCGACGTACTCGTTGATCCGCAGGTTGGCCTGGTGAAACAGGAAGAGGTCGACGTCGTCGAGCTTCAGGCTCGCTGCGTCGAGCGTCGCGAGCAGGACCTCGGGCATGCGCGTGACGGCGTGCTTGAACACGAAGCGCCCGTGCATCTTCGCGAAGTGGCGCTTCTCGTTCATCAGATCCTGGGTGATGCGATCCGGCCAGATGCCGGATCCGGGTGCCTCGCACCAGAGCTTCTCGGCGTGCGCGCCCTGGGCGTGCAGACGCACCTCGATCAATCCCGCGGGGTCGCCGGCGTCCTCGTTGGCCTCGAGCACCAGCGCGCCGGCGCCATCCCCGAAGAGCACGCTGACGTCGCGGCCGTCGTCGCTGTGATCGAGACCAGTGGAGTGGACCTCGCAGCCGACCACGAGCACCCGCCGGAACATCTGCGAGCGGATGAAGCCGTTGGCGCAGGCGAGCGAGTAGACGAAGCCGCTGCACTGGGCCCGGAGGTCGAAGCAGGGCGTCTCGCTGAGGCCCAGGCGGTCTTGCAGGAAGAACGACGTTCCCGGGAAGTCTGCCTGGGGCGAGAGGGTCGCCAGGATGATGCAGTCGATCTCCGACGCCTCGAGGCCGGCGGCCTCGAGGGCGCGCTCGCTGGCGGCCTGGGCGAGGTCGGCGGGCGTCTGCCCGTCTGCCACGTACCGCCGCTCGGCGATGCCACTGCGCTGGCGGATCCACTCATCGCTGGTGTCCATCAGCTTGCTGAGGTCGTCGTTCGTCACGACCCGGTCGGGAACCCGCATGCCGGTTCCCGTGATCTTTGCGCGCGATGTCATCGTGCTATGCCCCTCCGGTCGCCAGAGACAGCGAAGCAGGCCTCGCTTCTTCCGCCGACTCCCCACTCCAGAGAATCTGCTCCGCACGGATGAGCAGCTCGCGGATCCCCGTGCCGCGCAGGGCCGAGACGGCGACCCCGTCGTAGCGGTTCGCGAGCACCGCTCCCGCGCCCGGGGGAAGCCGGTCGATCTGGTTGAACACGAGCAGCTCCGGTGTCTCGTCCCGACCGATCTCGACGAGGACGTCCCGCACCGCCGCTATCCGGCGCTCGATGTCGGGGGCCGCGGCGTCGACGACGTGCAACAGCAGGTTCGCATCCCCGAGTTCCTCGAGCGTCGCCGTGAACGCCGCCACCAGGTCGGCGGGCAGATCGCGGATGAAGCCCACGGTATCGCTGATGATGACCTCGCGCTCGCGCGGGAAGCGCAGCCGGCGCGAGGTGGGGTCGAGCGTCGCGAACATCTGGTCCGCGACGTGGACGTCGGTCTTCGTGAGGGTCCGCAGCAGGGTGCTCTTGCCCGCGTTCGTGTATCCGACGATGGACAGCACCGGCACGCCCCGGCGATTCCGTCTGCGACGACGCGCCTCGCGCTGCACGCCCATCTTCGCGAGCTCGCGTTCCAGGCGTCGGATGCGATCGCGAGCGCGCCGCCGGTCGACCTCGAGCTTCGTCTCACCGGGGCCGCGCCCGCCGATGCCGCCGGCGAGTCTCGAAAGGGAGACGTCGGCGCGTTGGGCCAGGCGCGGCAGGCGGTAGCGCAGCTGGGCCAGCTCGACCTGGAGCTTGCCGTCTCCGGTGGTCGCGTGCTGGGCGAAGATGTCGAGGATGAGCTGGGTGCGGTCGATCACGCGCAGCTCCAGGCGCTCGCTCAGGTTGCGCGCCTGGGTCGGCGTCAGGTTCTGGTCGAACACCACGAGCTCGATGTCGTGCTGGAAGGCCAGGATGTTCAGCTCCTGGAGCTTGCCCGCGCCGATCAGGAATTTCGGATCGGGTCGGGGCCGGTTCTGGGTGACCTTCTGGGCGACTTCGACCCCCGCCGAGCGCGCCAGCTCGACGAGCTCGTCCACCTGCATGGCCACGTCGTCCCGATGCCGCCCCGCCGAGACGGAGACCAGGATGGCGCGTTCGCCCCCGGCGACGTCACGGGTGCGGTCGCGGCCCGCGAGCTCCTCTTCGAGGGCGCGGATCCAGTCGCGGAAGTCGAAGTCGAGCCGGGTCGGAGGAGCCGGGTCCAGGGTGTGGATCGGCTCCTCGCGGTCGTAGGTCGCGCGCAGCGCGGCCGTGTGGGCGAGGCCCGGCAGCCCGTCGTCGCCGGCGGCCACGCTCACCATCGCATCGAGCCGCAGCAGCGCCAGGTCGTTCAGGTCGTCGCGGGTGAGTCCCTCGTCTGCGAGGTGCGTGTGGATGCAGCGCAGGCCCCGCAGCCGGCCCGGGCCGGCACGCATGCGTCCCCAGTCCGGCAGCTCGATCGCGTGCGCGTCGCCGACCATCACGTGGGTGACGGCCCCGCGCCGGTCGAGCAGCACGCCCACCTGGCGGCCGATCTCCCGGCTGAGCTCCGTCAGCGACCGGGCCAGCTCCTGGTTGATCAGGCGGTCCGGCGGGATCCGGCGCCGCGAGAGGCGTTCGAGCTGGCGGACCTGCCGGGCCCGGAGTCCATGCGTGTTGCCGAAGATCTGGATGAAGAATCCCTCGGCCGGGCGGCGGTGGCCGCGCGCGACGATGTTCAATCTACGGACCCCGCTGGCCCGAGGCAAGCTGCTTGGTCCCCGCGGGGTAAATGCCCCCGGATCGCGGGGAGCCGCGGGGGACCGCGGACTTACGGCCTTCCCGGCCGCGCAGTACCCTGACGGGCCACGGGCTTCCCGCGGCCTCCGAGGCGACGCGCCGATCGACACTTAGCTCTTTCCCCCGAGGCGCCGAAGAG
>JBHHVG010000165.1:0-6792 GCA_046754165.1 Myxococcota bacterium | reverse complement strand
GCGTCGATCGCATCATCCTGCTCGCCTCGGACGATCACGCCGCGAGCTGGCGCTACGTTTCGACTCCACTCACCAACGCCCACGCCCTGGCCCTCGGCTACCTCAGCTTCGGCGGCTCGGCCATCGCCGAGCAGCAGGGCCGCGTGTTCCTGATGGTGACTCCCGAGTCCCCCGGCGTGCTGCACAACGGCACACTCGTGTTCGAGTTCGAGGATCTCACCACGGGCGCGCTCTTCGAGAGCGGCGGCGTGCCCGTTCCCGGGCATTACATCCCGCCGCGCCCGGGGCTCCCGGTCAATTGGCGCGGCGGCCAGGCCGACTACCACGACGGCAACAGCGCCGGCGGGATCCTCCAGCCCTCGCTTCAGTTGGGCGAGCTGCCCGAGATCTTCCAGGTGTTCTCCACGGGTGAAATGCCGGCGGGGCCGGTGGTCGCGCCGACGATGTCGGCGGCCGGACGGGCGCTGCTCGTCATCCTGACCGGTGCGGTGGCGACACGGCTGCGAAGGGGGGCGTCGCGGCGGCGTTCGCCGTCAGCTCGCCGCTGCGCAGCGGCCCGCGCGGCGGCCGAAGAAGGTGCCGTCGCCGAGGGATAGGCCGCTGCTGTAGCTGCCCACAGACAACCCCGACGTCGCGCGACCCGCCGCGAACAGGCCGGGAATCGTGTTTCCTTCTGGATTCAGCACGCAGCCGTCCGCGTCGCTGTGCAGACCGCCCAGCGTGAAGGCGGCGTAGAGGGAGTTCTCCGTGGTGCAGTCGAAGGCACCCAGGGGCAGCTTGCGAAGCGGCGTCACGTATTCGGGCAGCTTGTGGAATACCGGGTCTTCTCCCCTCTCCGCGTGCCGGTTGTAGAGGGCGAGTGTGCTCTCGAGGCTGCCCGGCGGAAGCGCCAGCTCGCGCTCCAGCTCGGCCGGCGACTCCCCTACGGCCGCAACCTCCCGCGGGTACGCGGGCTTCTCGAACACGGCGTCGTCTACGATCAGCCAGGCGCGCCCGTCGTTGCGGAAGAGCGCGGCCTCGCCGAGGCGCCCGTAGTAGGCGTCCTCGTTGATGAAGCGCTGTCCCTGTCCGTTGACGAGAATGCCGCGCCGCAGGCCCCAGGGCTGGGTCGCCGGCAGGGAGATCGATGCGGCGTCCATGTGCAGGGTGGCGGCGCCAGCGGCGATGCCGAGGCGGATGCCGCTGCCATCGTCTCCTTGCGCACCGACGCGGAACTTGCAGCGCCGCACCAGCGGCTGGTGGGCATCGATCATCTCGGAGTTGTTGATGAAGCCGCCGGTGGTGAGCACCACGCCACGGCGCGCCCGAATCGCCCGTTCCTTGCCGAAGCACAGGGCGACAGCGCCGATGACCACGCCGTCACCCTGCTGCACCAGCGCGACGCAGCCGTGGTTGAATGCGACGCGCGCCGCGCTGGCATCGACGGCCTCCACCAGCTTCTGCATCAGAAGCGGACCCGCCTGGTGCTCCACCTGCGGAACATGGCCTCGCGGCGCGGGCACCGCGATCTCACAAAACGGGTGCACGCGCTCCGACCCAGACCACACCAGCCCGTCGTCAGTGGGGGGCTCGCCGCTCACGCCGTGGTAGTAGGCTCCCTTGAAGGGGACGCCCTGGGAGACGAGCCAGTCGTAGTGCGCGACGGAGCCATCGCAGTAGAGCCGAAGCTTCGCCTCGTCCGGGCTCTCGCCACACGACGCCATCAGGTACGCGAACATCTCGTCCGGCGAGTCGTCGAAGCCGCAGGCCTTCTGGAGCGCGGTTCCGCCGCCGAGGTAGAGGACACCGCCGGACATCGCCGACGTGCCGCCGCCGCTCGCTGCGCGTTCGAGCACCAGCGTGTCGGCGCCGTTTGTCGCCGCCTCGAGGGCAGCGGCGGCCCCGGCAGCGCCGAGCCCCACGACGAGGACGTCTGTCTCGTCGCTCCAGCTCGAGATCTCACTTGCGTCGCGGTGGCCGGTGATCAAACGGAACTCCGCCAGGAAGCTACCGAACCGCTGCGGGCATCGCCGTGTCGCGATAGCGGAAGGACTTCTCGATGGGACCGTCCCAGACCTCACCACCCACCTCGACGTGGGGGTAGATGAAGTAATTGAGAGGGCGGCCGTGGTGATCGTCGCCGAGCACGAGGTCACGCCCGGTGCTGAAGTGGATGCGGTCCATCGGGTGTGTGCCGTAGAAGAGCTCGCGCTTGTCCGGATGCTTCGACGCCTCGGACGCGTCGATGGGGAACCAACCGGTCTCCGGCAGATAGAACGACACCCAGCAGTGGTAGCCCCCGATGCTGCCCTCGCCGCGCTCCTCGGGGACCGGGAAGCCGATTTCGAAGCGGGCGGGTATGCCTTGGGTGCGGGCGAGAGAGATGAAGAGCGCGTGGAAGTCGGTGCAGTTGCCGTAGCGCTCGTTGCAGGCCCAGAAGGTGTCCCCGTTTCCCCAACCCGTGCCCACCTTCTTGTACTCGACGTTGTCGACGACCCAGTCGTAGGTGGCACGAACGCGCGCGGCCAGATCGTCGGACGCCGAGGCGGAGCTCACCTCGGCGAGGATCGGATCGAGGATCTCGTGGCTGACGACGACGTGCTCGTTGGCGCCGAGGTAGCGGGTGAATGCGTCGCGCTCGTCGGCGCTGAGAGCGCGGCTCGTCGAGTCCGGCGCATCGCGGTGGAAGACCCGGCGCTCGACCCGCGTGTCGACGCGCACGGTGATGGGCTCGCCGTTCGAGACCGACAGCTCGCCGTGCCAATATCGGTTGCCGTAGCGGTCCTCGCTCTCGACCGTCCCCGGGATCGACGCCATCACGTGCTCGTCGAGGACCGGCTGCGGATCACTGGTGCGGGCGAGGGGAACGAAGACGTGCACCGGACCGCGGCCCGCCTCGATCGGCCCGACCTTCACCTCGTAGTGAAAATCGAACACCCGCGACTCCGGAGACACACCGGAGGCGCTGGCGGGCTCCGGTACGCAGATCCACAGCGCCGAGAGCATCGCCGCGCACAGGGCCGTGCAGGGCTTCAGGCGTGCGCCGGACTCGCCGCGGGAGCGGGCAGGTTCGCCTCGATGGCGGCGAGCACGCGCTCGGGATGCGAACGCACTTGATAGTCGTCGGCCTGGTCGATCCAGCGCACGACGCCATCGGCGTCCACGAGAATCGTGGTCGGAATCGGAAGGGGACCGACGGGGTTCTTCTTGGGAGCCAGCCCCCAGCGGTTGCGCAGGCCGTAGAGGTCCGTCACCCGCAAGTCCGGGTCGCTCAACAACACGCCGCGCAGCCCGTGCAGGCCGCGGCCCTTCTTGATGAGTCCCGGCGTGTCGGCGCAGATCGCCGCGACCTGCACTCCGCGCGCTTCGAGCTCCGGCCGCATCGTCTCCCATCGCCGCAACTCGGCGAGGCAATAAGGTCACCAGTGCCCCCGGAAGAACTTCAACAGGAAGGGGCGACCCCTCAGACTCGCGAGATCGAAGACGTCGCCGTTCTCGTCCGGCGCCTGGAAGTCGAGGATGGGATGGCCGACCGAAACGGAGGGTTCCCGGCGGTCCTGGCCACTGGTGGCGGCGAGCACGAGGAAGCTTCCGGCGGCCACCACGGCGATCGTCGCCGCCGTCCCGCCGAAGCCGTCGTTTCCGACGAGCATGGAGGCGACGGCGAGCGCGACCGCGGCGGCCGCGGCGGCCTTGTAGCGACCCTGCAGCGCGGGGACGCGGACGGCGACCAACGCGCGGGCCCACAGGCCGAGCGTTGCCAGCGCGACCAGCAGCCCCGCGATTCCGAGCCCGTTCCCCATGCCGTTTCCGACTCCGTCTTCCACTCCGTGATTGCAATCCCAGGGGAGGCTGGCGCGTCCACCGGCCGCGTTTCGATACCTCGGGAGTGCGGCGTCGAGTATAATGGGGGTGCGGCACGAGACCACTCCGAAACCGACGAGCGAGCGCGGTGGGACGCGACCCGCTCCACGAGCTGTGCACGCCGTGGGCCGACGCGAACGCCTTACCGGGAGGGAACGGCCGTGATGCTGGACGGCAAGAGCGTGGTGATCTCGGGCGTCGGACCGGGGCTCGGACGCGAGATCGCGAAGGCCGCCCTGCGCGATGGCGCCGTCGTGACCATCGGAGCGCGCTCGTCCGACAAGCTCCTGCGGGCCGCCGCCGAGCTCGATGCGACGGGAGAGCGCGTCGTCGCCGTGCCCACCGACATCACGATCGCCGCCGACTGCGAGGCGCTGGCGACGGCCGCCATGGACCGCTTCGGGCGCCTCGACGCGCTGGTCCAGGTCGCCGCGTTCGAGACCATCGTGAGTACCCTCGAGAGCACGACCGCCGAAATCTGGCGGCAGTCCTTCGACACCAACGTCGTCGGATCGGCGCAGGTGATCCAGGCGGTGGCCCCGTACATGAGGGCGGGCGGCGGAGGCTCGGTGGTGCTGATCGGGACTCAGTCGATGTGGCTGCCGCAGCTCCCGCAGATGGCCTACGCCTCGTCCAAGGGCGCGCTGCTGTCCGCCATGTACTACATGGCGCAGGAGCTCGGCCCCGACAAGATTCGCGTGAACATGGTGATCCCGACCTGGATGTGGGGGCCACCGGTCCAGGCCTACACCACCTGGCAGGCGAAGCAGCGCGGTGTGTCGGAAGACACCATCGTGGCGGAGATCACCGAGAAGATGCCTCTGGGCGAAATTCCGGCGGACGAGGACGTCGCCGACGCCGTCCTCTTCTTCTGCTCCGACCGGTCACGCATGATCTCGGGCCAATCGCTGATGGTCAACGCGGGCGAGTTGATGCGCTGATCGGGCCGGGCCGGCGCTGGCTGGCGCCGAGGCACTGTGCTTCCCTTTCGCCCCATGCTCGATGCGCGCACCCTCGCAGTCCGACGTGATGAGATCGTCGAGAGCTGCCGTCGGCGCGGCGTCGAGGCGGACGTGGGCGCTGCCATCGCCGCTCAGGAACGCGTCGCCGCCGTCCAGACCGAGCTCAACGAGAGCAACCGCCTGCGCAACGAGCACCAGAAGGCGGGCAGGCGCAAGCTCGAGGCGGACGAGCGCGAGGCCCACGTCACGCTGGGGCGGCGCCTGAAGGAGGAGACAGCCAGCATCGAGGAGAGGCTCTTCCTGGCCCAGGCCGCGCTGCGGGATCACCTGGCGCCCCTTCCGAACTTCGTCCACCCGGACTCACCCGTCGGCGGCGAAGAGGACTTCCGGGTGATGCGCGAGGTGGGCGAGCCTCCGACCTTCGACTTCGAACCCGCCGATCACCTCGACCTGGGCGAGCGCCTCGACCTCATCGACTTCGACGGCGGGGCGAAAGTCGCCGGTCAGAAGTTCTATTACCTGAAGAACGAGGCGGTCTTCCTCGATCTGGCGCTCCAGCGCTACGCGTTGGACATCGTGTCCGAGGCGGGCTTCGTCCCTCACGTGACACCGGACCTCGCGCGCAAGAACGTCGTCGACGCCATGGCGTTCTCCCCGCGTGGCCCGGAGACGCAGATCTACTCCGTCGAAGACGCAGACCTCGATCTGATCGGAACCGCGGAGATCACCCTTGGCGGCCTCTACCTCGACGCGCTCGTCGACGAGGCGGAGCTCCCGATCCGGATTGCCGGCGTCTCCCACTGCTACCGGACCGAGGCCGGATCCGCGGGACGCGAGAGCAAGGGGCTCTACCGCGTCCACCAGTTCAGCAAGGTCGAGATGTTCGCACTCACGCGACCCGAGGAATCCGAGTGGGTGCACGAGGAGATCCTCGCGCTCGAAGAGCGGATCTTCGGCGGGCTCGAGATCCCCTACCGGGTGATCGATGTCGCCACGGGCGACCTCGGCGCCCCCGCCTACCGCAAGTACGACATCGAGGCCTGGATGCCTGGTCGCGGCGATGCCGGCGAGTATGGCGAGATCTCGAGCACCTCGAACTGCACGGACTATCAGGCGAGGCGGCTGCGCGCACGCTTTCGGCACACGGACACCAAGAGAAACGAGCTGCTGCACACGCTGAACGGCACGGCCGTCGCCGTCTCGCGCACGCTGATCCCCCTCCTCGAGAACCACCAGCGCGCCGACGGGTCCATCGAGATCCCGAAGGCCCTGCGGCCGTACCTGGGCCGGGAGAGCATTGGCCCCCGCTGACGCCAAGCTCGTCCTCGGCACTGCCGGGCACATCGATCACGGCAAGACGACCCTGATCCGGGCGCTGACCGGCGTCGACACGGATCGCCTGCCCGAGGAGAAGGAGCGAGGGATCACCATCGATCTCGGCTTCGCGCCACTCGACCTCGGAGAGGGTCTGCGCCTGTCGGTCGTCGACGTGCCCGGGCACGAGGGCTTGGTCCGTAGCCCTTAAAACAGGCCTTAATCATGTTGATACGTCTGATACACACGCCGTAGCTATCGACATGTGGGAACCATTCAAATCCGCGGTCAATGAGCTGATGCCGCAAGCAGATATTGTCCATGACAGGTTTCACATATCAGGATATTTAAATGAAGCTGTTGATTCTGTGCGCAAGAAAGAGCATAAAGCTCTTTTAGGAGAAGGAAACAAACTCCTTACCAAGTCAAAGTATCTATGGCTCAAAGATACCGCTAACCATACGAAAGACGAAAAGATTAAATTCAAGGAACTAAAAAACCACACGACACGTGTGGGTAGGGCATGGGCTATCAAAGAAGCATTCAGGAAGTTCTGGTCATACTGGTATATGAAGCCCGCTAAACAGTTCTTTGATAGATGGTATTATTGGGCTACTCATTCTCGTATTCCTGATATCATAAAGGTTGCTAAGATGTTAAAGAAACACTTTCA
>JBHHVG010000164.1:0-6817 GCA_046754165.1 Myxococcota bacterium | reverse complement strand
TGCGGCCTGGGGTTACCCCGCTGCAGCGCGTCCGAACGGCCGGGGCGAGCGTCCGCCTCGCCCCGGACGTCACCGGACCACAGGAGGGTTCGCGTTCCCATGGATTCCATCGGTAGCTTCGGACCGCGGGTGACCTTCTCGGGCCTCGCTTCCGGCCTCGACACGGGCGTGCTGATCCAGGCGCTCCTCGACTTCGAGCGGCGGCCGCTGAACCTGCTGGAGGCCCGCAAGTCGGACCTCGAGTCCGGGCAATCACTGCTGCGCGACCTGAACCAGCGGCTGCTCACGCTGCGAGAGGCCGCGCGGGCCATCGACAACCGCACGTCCGGCCTTACGGCCGCGGCTGTGTCCGAAGAGCTGCTCTCCTACAAAGCCAGCTCGTCGGACGAGTCGCTGATCGAAGTCGAGGCCGGTGACGGCGCGCAGCCGGGCACCAGCGCCATTCGCATCGACCAGCTCGCCAACGTCGCGAGGCGTGTCTCGGCTGGCTTCACCGACGCCGACCAGTCCATCGCGACCGCGGCCGAGACCCTGACCATCGATTTCGGCGCGGGCCAGCAGATCAGCCTGGCTGTCCCCGCAGGCACCACCCTGAACGGGCTGAGGGACCTGATCAACCAGGACGCGAGCAACGACGGCTCGGTGCGGGCGGACGTCCTCTTCGACGGCTCCGGCTACCGCCTCACCGTCTCCGGTGTCGCATCGGGCGCCGCCAACGACGTCACCGTCACCACCAGCCTCACGGGGCCGGCCGGCGGAGCCTTCATCGACGCGGCGCTGGGACAGAACGCCAGCGACGCCCAGCTCGTCTATCTCGGCATCCCCGTGACCCGCGCGAGCAACGACATCACCGACCTGATCCCCGGCGTCACTCTGCGGCTTCGCGGGGCCCACGACCCGGCCAGCCCGACCGATACCGTCGATGTCGACGTCAGCCGCGATGACGATGCGATCGCGGCGAAGCTGACGGCACTGGTCGATGCCTACAACGCGGTGCGCGACTTTTCGCTCGCGCAAAGCGCCGTGGATCCGAACTCCGACCGCGGCGGCCTGCTCTCTGGTGACGCGTTGGTCCGGGGAGTGGAGCAGAGGCTCCAGCTCACGCTCGGTGGCTTCTACAGCTTCACCGGCAACTCGTTGGGAAGTCTCGGCCAGATCGGAATCCGTTTCGATTCGGAGGGGCGGCTGGGCCTCGACCAGGAAGTGATGCGGGCAGCCCTCGATGCCGATCCGCTGGCCGTTCGCGAGCTGCTCTCGGGGGACGGCACCACGGACGGCGTGGCGACGGCCCTGGCGCGGGTGCTGGAGCCCATCGTTCGCACAGGGGACGGGACGCTGGCTCTCCGCGACGCCGCCATCGACCAACGCATCGAGAGCTTCGAGCAGCAGATCGAGCGCTTCGAGGCGCGCCTCGAGAAGCGCGAAGAGTCGCTGCTCCTTCAGTTCAGTCGGCTCGAGACGCTGATTTCCTCGTTCCAGGGACAGTCGTCCTTCCTCGCGTCGCTCACGGCCAACTCGAACGATGCGTGATGCCCTCCACCGGTACCGGGAGCTCGAGGTGCAGAGCTCCAGCAGTGAGGTGCTGGTGCTGCGACTGTACGAGGCCGCGATTCGTCACTGCCGTGCGGCGCGCGCGCATCACGGTGGCGACAACACGCAGGAGCTCGGGCAGGCCGTTTCGCAGGCGCTCGCCATCGTGGGCGAGCTCCAGCAGGCGTTGGATTTCGAGCACGGCGGAGAAATCGCGCACAATCTCGACCGCCTGTATCTCTTCGTCTCCGACCGGCTCGTCGAGACGAGCGTCGACGGCCGCGCGGAGGCCATCGACGAGGCGATGCTGGTGCTCGAGCCGCTGTGCGAGGGTTGGGCCGAGATCGTCGCGAACTGCGGCGAGGCCGCGCCGTGAGCTCGCTGCGACGGGCGGCTGAATCGCTGCTCGCGGTGGCCGGAGATCTGGACGCCGCCCTCGACCGCGGTGACGACGTCGCTCTCGCCACGGCGCTCACGCGACGCGAGCGCGCCTTCGCAGAGCTCCGCGCGGCGGTCGACGGTCCAGCGCCGCCCGCAGTGCGGGCGCTGCTGCGGCGCGTCGCCGCGCTCGACGCTTCCACGCTGGCCCGTGCGGAGTCGCTTCGCGAGTCGGTGCGTCGCCAGCTCGGCGAGCTGCGGCACGCGCGCACTGCCGCCCGGGCGTTGGTCCCGGAGTCGGACGCGCCGCGTTTCGTCAGCCGACGCGCCTGAGCGGCGGCCTGGACCAGGGTCTCCGGAGAGCGAACGTGTCGGACGAAGACGGGACACAGCAGCAAGAGCAGGCGCCGCGTACGGAGTCCAGCGAGCGGCCGCTCGTGCTCCTGGGCCCCGCGCCGTGCGACCAATCCGAGATCGAGTCGCTCCAATCCGGGCTGGGCCGGACCGTCGTCAGCCTCGATCCATACTTCCTGGATGCCGAGGCGTTCGCGCAGCTGGCCGCCGCCGCAGCCATCATCGTTCCGTGGGATCTGGGCAGCCAGGCCGGTCTCGACGTCGTCGAGGCGCTTCGCTGCGACGAGCGCACCCGGGAGATTCCCATGGTCATGACGTCACCGGCACCCACCCGAGGCGCGGTCGTCCTCGCTCTCCACGCCGGAGCCAGCGGCTTCATCTTCCAGCCGGTAGAGGCCGAGGAGATCCGGCGCCATCTCGAATCGGCTTTGCCGGAGTCCGAGCCGACCCGCGTCGCGGGCGGCGATGCGGGTTAGGAGCCCCACTCGGCAAGGATCTCCCGCACCGGTTTCAGACTGAACGGCGAAGTCTTCAGATCGGAGGGCCCTGCGGTCGCGCGCGCCGCGTCGCGCGACCTGGTGGCGCGCCGCCGCCGTTTCGCTTGGCACAACGATTGCTATTGCCCCGCCCGAGGGGGGTCCAGATGGGAAGGGGGCTGTACCCGCGAGACGTCGAGCTGGGGGCACGAGACGGCCGACCCGAGGAGAAGCGCGCGTACCTGCGGGTCGCGGCGCGACTCCGGATCCGCGAGCGAGTGCTGCAGCCCGGTGAGTTCGACGCGCTTCGGCGCGAGATCGAAATGCGCCCCCGACCCGAGTCGGCGGACATCGATCCGAGGCTTCTGATCCGGTTCGAGCGGCTGGAGCTCAAGCTCGATCGCATCCTGTCGTGCCTCGACTCGGCGGTTCCCCAGCCGATCGCCACCCTGGAGCCTCGTGATGTGCAGGTCTCTGGCGCGGGGATGTGCATGGCGACCAAGGAGCGTCCCGAACCGGGCGCGCGGATCCTGGTCGAGATCCTGCTTTCGGAATCGTCCGTGCCGTTGCGGGTCATCGGGGAGGTTCTCGGCCACATCGAGCCGCGAGCACCGGGCGACGACCCTCGCATCGCCGTGGCCTTCGTCGTCATCAACGACGCCGATCGCGAGGCGATCGTGCGCTTCGCGCTCGAGATGGAGCGCTGCGCAGTGAGAGAGCGCGCCCGGTGCGAGGAAGAGGGGCCGTGAGGCGCTCGGGTCCGAAGGTCGCGACGTTCGCCTCGGCTGCGCTGGTCGCCCTGATGGCGGGCGGAACCGGTTGGGCCCGGCATCCCGAGTCGGAAGAGCGCGTCGCGCCGCCACCCGCTGCTCAGTCCGAAGAACCCTTCGCGCTGCCCCCCGACCCCTATGCGATCATCAGCCGCTCCCTGCTCCAGACGCCCCCGCTGAACATGACCGAGCTCACACCGCCGGTCTCGGTTGCGAAGCCGCTGAGGCAGATCTTCGGCATCGCCCGCGGCGACCCGGGCGCCGCGCTCGCTCGGCTCCGAGACCCCTCGGATCCGGCCAGTGGAGTCGCTGGCGCCGATCTGGTCGCGGCGGTGTTCGAAGCCCGTCTCGCGGTCGATCGCGAGAATCTCCGCGTCGCACGCTGGCGCCTGCGATCGGCGCTGAACGGTCGGGCGGTCGCGTCGCTTCGGGCCTTCGCCTCCCTCGAGCTGGCTCGCGCAGAGCTGGCGCTGGGCCTCGATCCCGAGGCCGCGGCCTCGGCGCGCCGCGCGGTCCGGGACGCCCACGGCGAGCACGACGCCTTCAGCGACGCGGCTCGCCTGGTGCAGGCCGAGGCCCTCCATCAATCGGGGCGCGGCGAGCGGGCGCGCGTGCTCTACGATCGCCTGCTGCGTTCGACATCGCCGCGCATCGTCGCGGCTGCGGCGCTGCGGCGGGCCGACACAGACTTTGACCTCGGTCGACCCGTGCCCGACTACGAGACGCTGCTCGCCGACGTCGCCGCTCTGGGGGTCGACCCGCGACCGTGGGCGCCGAGGGCCTCCGAATCGGCGATCCGCTCGGGTGATCTCGAATCAGCGGAGCGGTGGCTGGTGCGTTTCACGGACGGCGGCGCTGCGTCGCGCGTCCAGGCAGCCGCTGCGATCCGCCTAGCGGACCTGGAGGTCGCTCGGGGCGAAACGCTGCGCGCCCGCGAGCGACTCGAGAGCGTCGAGGCGCTTCACCGAAACGAGGCCGTCGGAGCGCTCGCCGGCGTCCGGCTCGTCGCGCTCGGGCTGCTCGAGGGCGACGGTTCGGCGGCGACGAAGCGGCTGTTCGCCGCCGCCGAGTCTCCGCAACCGAGCGTGGCGGCATACGCGAACGCTCTTCTGGGGCGCCGGCTGCTGGAGCAGGGGCAGCTGGACGAATCGATCCGCGCTCTGGGTCGCGCTTCGCGCTCGGCGTCGAATCCGGTTGCGGAGCAGACGACTGCCGACCTGGTGAGCGCGTTGCGCGCCGCGGTGTCGGATTCGCAAGACGGCGACTGCTCGCGGTTGCTGATGCGCCTCGCCATCCGGCGGACGCACCTGATGGAAATCGTGTCGGACCCGGATCCGTTCCTGCGCCTCGGAGCCTGTTTCGAAGAGATCGGCCTCCACGCGACGGCGATGGAGATCTATCGTTCACTCGCCCGGGCACTCGGCCCGGTGGCCGCCGAGCCGATCTCGCTGCCCCTGGCGCGCAGCTCGCTTGCCGTCGGTGAGATCGCCGCGGCTCACGCCCGCGCGCTGGCCCACGCTCCGGATCCGGAGTCTTCACCGGAATGGCGATTCCTCCTGGTACGATCGAGCCTTGCGTCCGGCGAGCAAGGGCCTGCCCTGGAGGTCCTCGTCCGTCTGGTCCGATCGGATTCGCCGCAGCTGGATCCATCGGAGACGCTGGCACTGCTGGCGCGCACTGCATTGGAATTCGATCCATCCCCGGCGACGATCCAGCTCCTCGACGAGAAGCTGTCCGCGCTCTCCGCCGAACCGCGGGAGGGCGACGAGGACGCAGCCGGTGAGGCCGCCCTTCTCACGGCGACGATGCAGCGACGATCGGGTAACGTGAAACGCGCCCGCGTCCTCTACCGAATGGCTACCGAGATTCTGCAGGATGGCTGGCGGCGAACCGAAGCGGCGTACTGGCTCGGACGTCTGGGCGGCGACGCCGAAGCCGCGAGTGAGGTCTTCGAGGTCTCTGCAGCGGATCCGGCGACGGCACAGATGGCGCGCCTCGGCGAGAGCGCGTTGGCGGTTGCACGCCTGAACAGCCGGCTCGGGATGCGTCCGCGCGCCACAGCGTCGGCGACCGGTTCCCCATGAACGACCCGAAGACCCTGGCCGCGGCCTTGGTTCTGGAGCTGAGATCGCCGCTCGCGCGCGTCGAGCTCGCGGTGAGCCAGCTCGCCCGGGAAGCGAATACCCCGGTCGCGCGCGAACTCGTCGCGACGATCTCCGCTGCGGTTGCACAGGCGGATCGCGACATCGACCGGATCATCGCCCTGCTGGTGCCGCTGTCTCCGGCGCCCCGACGTTGCGATGATCTCCGCCCGGTGCTGGCACGGCTGCGACAGCGCATCGCACCGGTTCTCGAAGCCCGGGGCACCATCTGCGAGACGCGAGATCTGGACGGGGAGCCACTCCGTGGAGACCCGGTGCTCGTCGAGCGCGCGGCGCTCGCGTTGATCCGAGCGGGTGCGGCGCTGGTGGGTGCAGGCGGCCGTGTCTCGTTGGGGCTCGCCCGGGAAGGCTCGCGATTCGGCGTCGTGCTCGAGTGCCTGGCCGCGGCGGGCCAGGACCTCCACGGGGATCCAGAGCGCGCCTTCGCCGGCCTGCTTCCCATGGTCGCCTCCCGGGGCGGCGCGCTCGAGAACGCGACCGCCGGGACTCGCTGGCAGACGACGCTCTGGTTTCCCGGAGACGGTGCATGCCTCGCGTCCTGATCGTCGAGCCGGAAGAGGCCCTGCGCAGCGACCTGGCAATGGCCGTCCGCCGCGCCGGCTACCTCCCGGACGCCGTCGCCAGCGCGCCGGAGGCTCTCGCGCGACTCGCCAGCGTGTCTGCGGACCTGGTGTTGGCCGACGTCAGCGATCCTGGCGCGTTGTCACAGCTCGACGCACTGCGCAGTGCCACGCTGGGCCGACCGATCGTCGCCATGAGCGCAGACCCCGCAGTGGAAGTCGCCATCGAAGCCATGAAGCGCGGTGCGAGCGACTTCCTGCGCAAACCCTTCCCGGTATCCGCGCTCGAGGCGGCCCTCTCCGTGGCAGTTCGGAGTGATTCCTCCCGCTGTGACTGCCCGAGGGTCCAGACGGCCGATCCCGCCGTGCAGCAGCTCGTGCGTGAGGCGGAGGCGGCAGCCGCGACGGACGCGACGATCCGGATCGTCGGCGAGAGCGGCACCGGAAAGGATCTCCTGGCGCGCTTCGTCCACGCCCACAGCCCGCGCAAGAACGGGCCGTTCGTGGCGGTGAACTGCGACGCGCTTTCCGGGAGCCTCGCAGAGGGCGAGCTCTTCGGGAACGAGAGTGACGTCTCTACCGGAGCC
>JBHHVG010000163.1:0-6849 GCA_046754165.1 Myxococcota bacterium | reverse complement strand
GTCCGGCGGCGTTCCGCGGCAGCTGCACCCCGCCGCCCAGGCGGTGCTCCGCCAAGAGCCGGCGTCGCCGGCACCCGAACAGCCGCCGGTCGCCGAACGCGGGGCGGCGCGAGAAGCGGTCCGCGACTCCGCCGCCGCCCCGGTGGCCCCGGCGATCCGCGAGGAGATCGAACAGCTGCGCCGGGCCGTCGCGGGCGAGCGCACCCCGGATCCGCCGTTCTCTCCCCGCGCGCGCCTGCTGGTCGGCGCCTTCGCGCTCGCGGTGGTGGCGGGCCTCGGCACCGCGGTGCTTCGCCCGCCGTCGAAGTCGGCCCCGAGTGAGCCGCCGCCGGCGCGGCAGCAGCCGGTGAGGACGATCCCCGGTGAGGCCGCTGCGTCGCTCGTCGCCCGCGACGATCCCAAGCTGCCGGCGGTTCCGCAGCCGCGCGCGCCGGAAGATGCCCCGATGGGCTCCGATCGCGATCCGCGCGGTCCCGTCGTTTCGCCCCCGCTCGCGCCGGAGCCAATCGCCGAAGCGGAAGCCCCGACGCCCGTCGGAGCGATCGCCGCCGCGCCCGCGCCCGTCGCCGAGGGCGCCCCCCCCGCGGCCGGCCCGCCCGTCTCGGTCAACGTCAACGCCACGCCCTGGGCGACGATCGAGGTCGACGGCGAGACGTTGGGCGAGACGCCGCTCGCCGGCATCGCCCTGGCAGCCGGTTCGCACACCTTCCGGGCGACCCTGCCCGACGGCCGCATCGTGGAGCGCGTGGTCGAGATCGACGCCGAGAACCGCTTCGTGGTCTTCGACGGGGCCCCGGCGGCACCCCCGTAGAAAGCCGCCCGGGTACCTGCTACCTCTCCGGGCGAGTCGGGCCGTGGCGCAGCTTGGTAGCGCACCTGTCTGGGGGACAGGGGGTCGCGAGTTCGAATCTCGCCGGCCCGACCACTGAATCCGCCGACTCACCGACCCGTAGCGAAGACCGTCCGTGTTTCGGATCTGCGGATGTGTTCAGTGGCTCCCGCTTCGACCCTTCTACCTGCTCATCCGCTCGATTCCACCGAGGAAGAGCTCGGTGGCGAACTCGGTGGCGGTTTCCACGTCCGCCTTCGTGCGCACGTGCCGGAAGGCCAGCTCGCTCGCCACGGCGATGGCCGCTCCGGAGACGAGGTCGAAGTCCATGTCGGGGACGACCCCCTCTCGCGCCTTTGCCCGCAGGTCGTTCGTGAGATCGGCTGCGGCGGGGTCGAGCGCTTTCAGGGCGGTCAGCTTCTCGATCTCTCCGGCGTTGCGCATGAGCAGCGCGAGGACCATCTCGTCCTCGACGAAGATCTCGAAGCACACACGAAAGGCGGACCGCAGCAGATCTTCGAGTGTCCCGGCGGCCTCCCGTGCTTCGTGGACCCGTCTGCGAAGCTCCACCTGGAAGTCGTCGATGAGCTCGTGGAGGATCGCGTCCTTGTCGGGGAAGTAGTTGTAGAACGTGCCGCTGGCCAGGTCGGTGCGGCGGATGATGTCGCGCACGGTGGTGGCGCCGAAGCCGAGCTCGCAGAATGCCTCGCGGGCGGCGTGCAGGATGGCCGCGCGATTGCGCGCTGCATTCTGCTCGCGCTTGCCGACCGCGATCTCGTCGTTTCCGTCTCCGACCTCCGTTTGCGGCATCCGGTGGCGTTTCCTCAGCGCCGCTGCGCGTAGACGTTGTCGGCGTCGGTCGAGAAGTCGGCGAGCAGGAAGCGCTCCTGGGGCTTTTCGGAGGCGGTCTTGGGGATCTCGTCCACGACCTGCAAGTAGGAGGGCACGAAGTTTGCTTCGAGGGCCTCGCGGCAGGCTTCGAAGACGGCCTCGGGGGAGAAGCGGGCCGGGTCAGTCGGGACGATGGCCGCAACGACGTCCTTCTCGCCGGGCGCGCCCGATGCGGCCTCGACCCCGTAGATGTAGACATCCGTGACCGACGGCAGCTCGGCGAGCGCCTTCTCCACGTAGCCCACGTTGACGAAGTCGCCGTTGTGGCGGATGCCGCCGCCCTTGCGGTAGTCGAAGAACAACCAGCCGTCCTCGTCGCTGTGGCCGATGTCTCCGCTGCGGAGCCATCCGCCCCGCGTCTTCTTGGCCGAAGCGTCCGGATTGCCGTGGTACTCGACGCTCGCCCGGCTTCCGTCCGTTGGCCTCGAGCAGATCTCACCCTGGACGAAGGGCGCGCACTCTTCGTCGTTCTCGTCGAGAATCTTCATCTCGAGTCCGGGCGGGGGCTTTCCGAAGGAACCCACGGGGCCTTGGCCGACCGGGTTGAAGGCGATCCCACCCTCCACCGCGCCGTACCACTCGAAGATCTCCACCTGGAAGCGCTCCGCGAACGACGCCCAGATCGCCGCCGGCATGCCGGCGCTCATCACGCGGCGAACGGGATTGTCGCCGTCGTCTGGCCGCTGCGGCTCCGAGTAGATGGCGGTGGCCATCCCGCCCAGGAGCGAAAAGGTGGTGCAGCCGTGAGCTCGGCAGACGTCCCAGAGCTTGGACTTCGTGAACTTCCTGCTGAACACCGCGCGAAGACCCATGGCGATCGCGGGCCCGAGGGTCACGGCCTGGGCGTTGCCGTGGGTGAGCGAGAGCCCCGTGTACGGGCGCTCGTCCGGTTGATAGCCCGCGATCAACCCGACGGCCGCATAGGAGCCGAAGCGCGCGTTGGGGAAGACGACGCCTTTCGGGTCTCCGGTGGTGCCGGAGGTGTAGATGATCTGCAAGGGATCGTTGGGCCCCTCGAGGCGGATGTCCACGGTCTTGGCCGGCTTGCGGATCACCTCGGCGATCGAGTCGACGCCGCTCGCCTCCGCGAGCGGCAGGGCATCGCTCCCCTCCCGCGATTCGAGGGCCAGGATCCAGCCGATGTCCGCGTTCTCCTTCTGCGCCGAGAGGATCTCCCGCAACGAGTAGTCGCCGCAGACGACTCCGCGACAGCCGGCGTTGCGCAGCATGTAGGCCAGCTTCTCGCCCTTCGACCGCGGGTCGATCGGAACGAAGACGCAACCCGTGATCGAGGCGGCGATCATCGTCTCCACGAACTCCGGGTGGTTGCGCATCATCAGCGCGAAGCGATCGCCGCGTTCCATGCCGCGCTCGATCAGAGCGGCTGCGAGCCGATTTCCGTTGGTCGCGAGATCTCCGAAGCTGCGCACCTCGTCGGGCGTCGCGCCCGCGTCGAGACTCAGGTGCTCGAAGGTGAGGACGTCGAGGTCTGGCTTCTGGTCGGCTCGGATCTGCACCAGGTCGGCCAGGATCATCTCGCTGCGCTCCCGCATGCTCTTCCTCCCCCCGCGAGGCCTCAGACTTCGAGAATCGTCACACACATGGCTGCGACGTCGGCCCCGATGTTCCCGCCGCCGTTCTGGGCCAGCCCGAGGCGCGCCCCCTCGACCTGTCGTTTTCCGGACCGGCCCTGGAGCTGCTCCGTCAGCTCGACGATCTGGGCGATCCCCGTGGCGCCCACGGGATGTCCCTTGCGCAGCAGCCCGCCCGACGTGTTCACCGGCAGGCGCCCGCCAAGGCGGGTGGCTCCTTCGTCGATGAGCTTGCCGCCGCCCCCCTGCGGGCAGAGCCCGAGATACTCGTAGGCCATGATCTCGGCGGGGGCCGAGGCGTCGTGCAGCTCGACCACGCTCAGGTCTTCCGGGCCCACGCCTGCCTCTTCGTAGGCTTCTCGCGAGCAGAGCTCTCCCGCGCCTTCCTCGCCGTAGGCGTGGTCCCAGCCGGATCGGAGCACGCTCGACGTGACCTTCACCGGCCGCTGGATGCCCAGCTCGCGCGCCTTGGCTTCGCTCACGAGCACGACGGCTGCCGCGCCGTCACCGATCGGCGAGCACATCGGGCGCGTCAGCGGCTCGGCGATCATCGGGGCGGCCAGCACGTCGTCGAGCGACAGGGCCTCGCGAAACTGCGCCCGCGCGTTCATGCTTCCGTGGAAGGAGTTCTTCGCCGAGACACCGGCGAAATGCTCGACGGTCGTTCCGTACTTGTTCATGTGCGCGCGCGCCGCGGCGGCGTAGATGTCCATGAACATCGAGCGCTTCTTGCCGGCGCCGGAGGAGCCACTCGTTGCGCCGCTCTCCTTCGCGCTCTCCTGCAGGCGTTTCATGATGTCCTGCATCGCCTCGACATCCACGGCGCCACTGAACGCCGCGAACGACTTCTTCTTGTCGACGTGGTAGAGCTTCTCGACTCCGAGGGCGAGCACGATGTCGTAGAGCCCCGCGGTCACCATCGCGGCCGCCTGGTGCAGGGCCGTCGAAGCGCTGGCGCACGCGTTCTCGACATTCACGACGGGGAGCTTTCCGAGGCCGATCGAGCGCAGGATCACCTGGCCCCGGATGCACTCCTGCCCCGTTACGAGTCCGGCGGCGGCATTGCCGACGTAGGCCGCCTGCAGATCCTCCATGGCGACGCCCGCGTCGGCGACGGCCTGCTTCACGGCGTCGGCGCCCAGGGCCTTGAGGCCCGTATCCATGTGCTTTCCGAAGGGCGTCATCCCGACGCCCGCCACGATTGCGTTCAGCTTCATCGATCGTCTCCTGGGTTCTCGCGTTTCGCCCGATGCCGCCTCAGATCAGGCCGTGTCCCTTCACGCCGAGGGCGTTCTTGAGGTACTCGAGCTCCTCTTCGCGCCAGGGGGTCGGTGCCTGGGGCTGGATCATTCCGTCCGCTTCGAGCTCGTCGAGCACCTGCTGGGAGCGCGGGAACGCCTTGCCGTAGCCATTCATGTGGAAGAGCTTCTCGAAGGGCTGGCGCGGGCGCTGACCGCCCGCTTCCGGGCTCTCGGCCGGGTATCCCACCGTCTGCAACAGGAGCACCCGCACCGAATCCGGGAGCCCGAGGTTCTGGCGGATCTGCTCGCCGTGCGGCATTCCCAGGTTCACGCGGATCTTCTCCAGGTTCGGTGAAGCGAGGCAGCAGGTCCCGAGCCCCTGCTCGAAGGCCATCAGCGTGGCCTGCGCGATGCCCTGACCGCAGTCGAGTTCATTGAGCCCTGGCTGCTTGAACTGCTCCCGAATCGAATCGAAGATCGGGATGATCTGCTCCTCGAGGGCCTGCTCCTTGCCTTCGCCGAAGCCCAGGGCACCGGCCTTCAGCAGCTCCCGAAGCCTGTCGGACTGCTCGTCGACCGCTGCGGTATCGACGTACCAGACGATCACGACCGGCGCGATCCGGATCTGGAATCCGGCGATCGGTGCGAGCAGCGCGTCCCTCACCTCTTGCGGAGCACTGTCCTTGAAGACCACGACGGCCCGCAGGCTCTGTACGTTCCCCCAGTGGGAGGCGATGCGGGCGGCCTCCAGCATGCGCTGGATCTTCTCCGGCTCCACCGGTTTGTAGGGCAGCAGAAAGCGGATGGATCGCCTGTTGCCGATGACTTGTCTGAGTTCCATTCGCTGGTCTCCTTTGGGTTGCGCGGAGGGGTCAGAGCTTCGCGGCACCGACCAGGCCGAGGATGTCGTTGCAGCCGTCCTCGATCATGGAGGCGCGGGCGTCTCGGAGTAGCTTCTCGACCGGGTACTCGCGGCTCAGCCCGTTTCCTCCATAGATCTGGAGGGCGTCGCTGGCGACGTCGAACGCGGCCTGTGTGCAGAAGGTCTTCGAAGCGATCGAGTAGTGGATCAGCGGCGGCTGGGTCGAGTTGTAGAGCATCACGCGCCGGGCCAGTGAGCGGGCGGCCTCGACCTGGCTGAACATGCGGAAGATCTTCGCCTTCACGTTCTGGTGCTCGAAGATCGGCACGCCTCCCTGGATGCGTTCCTTCGAGTAGGCGAGGGCGTGCTCGAGGGCCGCGCGGGCGACGCCGACGAAGATGGTTCCCATGGCCGCATTCGCGGCCGCGAGCACCATCTCGACGATCGCGCTGTAGGCGTCGGTGCCCACGACCATGTACTCGGCCGGGATCCGCACGTCGTCGAAGAAGATCTCGCCCTGGTTGAGCGCCCGCTGCCCGAGCTTGTCGAGGGGTTTGCCCCGGGACACCCCGGGCAGGTCCAGGGGCACGAGGCAGATGCCGCCGCCCTTGAACCCCTGACTCGGGTCGATCGTGCAGAAGAGCGCGGCCACCGTGGCGATCGTTCCATTCGAGACCCACGCCGCCTTCTGGCCGCGAATCACGTACTCGTCCCCTTCCTGCGTCGCGGTGCAGTTCGGGCGAATCGAAGCGTCCTGGAAGTGCGGCATGTCGAACGCGAGGCTGTCGCTGCCGTGGTCCGGCTCGGTGACGGCCCAGCAGCCGATCTCTTTCCTCTCCGGTGACGCGAAGCGCTCGACGAGCTCGGGCCTTCCCGAGAGCCTCGCGAACATCACGGGGAAGCCCGCGACGCCCAGGCTGATCGCGAGCCCCGCATCCCCCCATCCGAGCTCCTCGTTCACCAGGTAGTGGACGCGGGCCGCTGCGATCCCATCTCCCGCGCCGTCCCGCGTCTCGAGCACTTCGAGGTCGAGCTCCCGGTACCGCTCGAACACCCTCCACAGCACCGAATCGCGCGCGATCACGTCGGAGGGATCGAGCAGGCGGTCGAGCTCGACCCCAGCCGGCCGGACGATCTCGCTGGCGAACTTGTGGGTGACGTCGCGGATGGCCTGCTCCTCGTCCGAAAGGCCTACGTCGATGTCTTCGATGGGCATGGAATCCTCCCGATAGGGGTGGAACCTGCATGCGGCACGCTAGCCAAAGTATGACGGATGCGTCAAGAATTCCTCAGCACCGCCGACACCGTGGAGCGCGCGGACCCGCCGAATCGCGATGCCGGCGGGCGTGTCAGCGCCCCGGCGGTGGATCGAGGCGCCGCTTCCGGCCGTAGCGCTCGATCCGGAGGCGGGCGAGGTGGGATGGGAGCCCGACC
>JBHHVG010000162.1:0-6854 GCA_046754165.1 Myxococcota bacterium | reverse complement strand
CGTCGTCTACGGCCGCGCGCCGGTGATCGCCGGCATCGCGGGGCCGCTCGCGCTCGGCTGCTACATCGGCGCATTCACCGCGCTGTTCGGCGCGGGCGCCGCGTGGCTCGACCGCGGGCGGCTGCTGTCCCCTTGGACCGCGGCCGCCCTGTGGACCGCCATCGATCACCTGCGGTCCTTTGCCCTGACTGGCTTTCCCTGGGCGACGCTCGGCTATGCCCAGCACGCCAACGACGCGCTGCTGGCCCTGGCCCCGTACACGGGGGTGTATGGTCTGTCGTTCGTCAGCGTGCTCGGCGGTGCCGCGATGGCGGAGGTCGGTCTGGCGCGCGCGTCGAAGCGGCGCCCGCGGCGCGCTGCGGTGCTGGCGCTGACGACCGTCGTCGCGCTCCACGCCGCGGGCTGGGTGGCCCGCCGGGCCGAGAGCGAGCCGCCGGGGCCGACGGTCCGCATCGCCGTGCTCCAGGGCAACATCGACCAGGGCGTGAAGTGGAGCAAGGCGTGGGCCGACCGAATCCTCACGACGTACGAGTCTCTCGCCCTCGAGGCGGCGGCGGGCGGGGCGGAGTGGATCGTCTGGCCGGAGTCGTCGGTCCCGGGATTCCTCGAGACCGACCCGGAGCTTCGGCTGCGGCTCAAGAAGCTGGCGGACGCGACCCGGGCCACCCACGTTTTCGGGGTGGTCGGCCTGGAGTTCGACCCGGTGACCCGTCACCCGATCGTCTTCGACAGCGCCGTCTCCCTCGATCCGTCGGGCGCCTTCAGCCCGCGCTACGACAAGTCGCACCTCGTGCCCTTCGGCGAGTACGTCCCCTTCCGGAAGCTGCTCGGGCTCGTCATCGGGGCCGTCGCCCGGGGCGTCGCGCGCGAGAACGTGACGCAGGGGCCCGGGCCGCGGGCCGTGGCGGTGGTGCGGCCCGGAGACGGGGAGGCGCTTATCACGGCTGTGCCGATCTGCTATGAACTGCTCTTTCCGGACGTCGTACGGCGTATGGTGGCGGACGGTGCCGAAGTCCTGCTCGCCATCACGAACGACGCTTGGTATGGGCGTACGGGGGCGCCCTACCAGTTCCTGGCGATGACCGCCGTGCGTTCGGCGGAGACGCGGGTGTGGACGGCTCGCGCAGCGAATACGGGAGTTTCCGCGATCATCGATTCCCGCGGCCGCGTTCGGGAGCAGACCGCGATCTTCGAGCGGGCCGCGCTGGTGGCCGACGTGCCGCTGAGGCCGGCGCCGCTGGGCGGCTCGTTCTACACCCGCCACGGCGACGTGTTCGCCGCCGCGTGCTGGGGGGTATTGGTGGCAGCGGGAATCGCCGCCGCGAGACGCGTGCGGAGAGAGAAACGCTGAGGGGCACGAAGCCATGACCGCATCGGAAGCCGGCGTCACGGACGCCAACGAACTCGGCGAGCAGGCGCGCAAGCTGCGTGCCCGTCTGGGCGAGTTCAGGGGGCGCCTTTGACCTCGACGGCCTGCGCGCCCGGCTCGGCGAGCTCGAGCAGGAGACCGCGCGCCCCGATCTCTGGGAGGATCGCGACCAGGCGCAGAAGATCCTGCGCGAGAAGCGCTGCATCGAGCGAGACGTCGAGGCCTACGACCACATCCACGCGAGCGTCGAGGACGCGGAGGTCCTGCTGCAGCTCGCGGTGGAGGCGCACGACGACGATACGCTCGGCGAGGTCTCCGAGAAGCTCGCGGAGGCGGACGCCGTCCTCGCCGACGCCGAGCTCCGCCGGATGCTCGGAGGCGAGCAGGACGTCTCCAACGCCATCGTCTCGATCAATTCCGGCGCCGGGGGCACCGACGCCTGTGACTGGGCGGAGATGCTGATGCGCATGTACGTGCGTTGGGCCGAGCGCCGCGGCTACGGCGTCGAGGTGCTCGACAGCCAGGCGGGCGACGAGGCCGGCATTCGCAGCGCGACCTTCACGGTCTCCGGCGAGTACGCCTACGGCTATCTCAACGCGGAGGAGGGCGTGCACCGGTTGGTGCGCATCTCCCCCTTCGACGCCCAGGCAAGGCGACACACCGCTTTCGCCAGCGTCTCGGTGGTTCCCGAGATCGACGACGACATCGAGGTCGAGATCGAGGACAAGGACCTTCGCATCGACACCTATCGCGCCAGCGGCGCGGGCGGACAGCACGTCAACAAGACGGATTCGGCGGTTCGCATCACCCACTTCCCGACCGGTGTCGTCGTGCAGTGCCAGAACGAGCGCTCGCAGCACAAGAACCGCGCCGCCGCCATGAAGATCCTGCGCGCGCGCCTCTTCGAACACGCGCGCCGGGAGCGCGAGGCAGAGCTCGACGCGGCGCGCGGCAAGCAGCGCAAGATCGACTTCGGCAGCCAGATCCGTTCCTATACGCTGCACCCGCAGCAGCGCGTGAAGGACCACCGGACGAACCAGGAGTCGGGCAACGTCGAAGCCGTCCTCGATGGGTACCTCGACGAGTTCATTCGCGCGTTGCTGCTGCTTCGATCCAGCGGTACGGGGGGGGCGTCGTGAGCGAGCAGGAGAGGGCGGCTCGCCGCCAGCGTCTCGCAGACCTGCGCAAGTCGGGCGTCGAGCCGTACCCGGCGCGGGTCGGTCCGCGCGATGCCATCGTCAGCGTGCGGGCCCGGGCGGGAGACGCGGACGCCCTGGCCCTGGAGGCGGACCCGATCCGCGTCGCCGTCGCCGGGCGCATCACCGCCGTCCGCTCGTTCGGGAAGCTGCTGTTCCTCACCGTGGCGGCGGACGGCGAGAAGATCCAGATCAGCGCCAAGAAGCAGGAGATCGGCGAGGATCTCTTTGCCTTCATCAAGAGCCTGGACGTCGCCGACTTCGTGCGCGTGGCCGGTCCCCTCTGGCGGACGCGCACCGGAGAGCTCACGGTGGACGCGGCGGAGGTCCAGCTGCTGTCGAAGGCCCTGCGGCCGCTCCCGGAGAAGTGGCACGGACTGATCGACGTCGAAGCCCGCTTCCGGCAGCGCTACCTCGACCTGCTGGTCAACGAGGACGCGCGCCGCATCGCGCTGCTGCGCAGCCGCTGTGTCCGGGCGATGCGTGACTTTCTCGATGGCCGCGACTTCATCGAGGTCGAGACGCCGGTGCTACAGCCGCTGTACGGTGGCGCCGCGGCGCGGCCCTTCACGACCCACCACAACACCTACGACCAGGACCTCTACCTCCGGATCTCCGACGAGCTCTACCTGAAGCGGCTGGTGGTCGGCGGCCTCGACCGCGTGTACGAGATCGCCCACAACTTCCGAAACGAGGGTGTGTCCCGCAAGCACAACCCGGAATTCACCATGATGGAGTGCTATCAGGCCTACGCCGACTACGCGGACATGATGGACCTCGCCGAGAAGATGCTGCGCGACATCGTCGAGAAGGTGGGCGGGGCGGAGGAACTCTCGTACCAGGGCGAGACGATCGACTTCGGGGGAGTCTGGCCACGGGTGCCGCTGCGGGACAAGCTCCTCGAGACCACGGGCATCGACGTGCTCGCCCACGCTGATCTCGAGGCGCTGCGCGCCGCGGTGGTGACGGCGGGCTTCGATCCCGGCGCCGCCAGCACCTGGGGGAAGCTCGTGGACGACCTTTTCAGCGAGCACGTCGAGCCCTCGCTGATCCAGCCGATCTTCATTACCGACTACCCGGTCGAGCTGTCGCCGCTTGCCAAGCGCTCGGCGGACGACCCGCGCCTGGTCGAGCGCTTCGAGCTCTTCATCGCCGGGATGGAGATCGGAAACGCCTTCAGTGAGCTCAACGATCCGGACGATCAGAGAGCCAGGCTGGAAGATCAGCTGCGTGCGCGGGATGCTGGAGACGACGAGGCCCATCCCCTCGACGAGGAGTACCTGCGCGCCCTCGAACACGGCATGCCGCCCACGGGAGGCCTGGGAGTGGGAGTGGATCGGCTGGTGATGATTCTCGGCGATGCGCCGAATCTCCGCGAGGTCATCCTCTTTCCCCACCTCCGGCCGGAGTCGCGCGGGTGAGTCTCTCGGGCGCGATGATCTGGGACGTGCTCGCCGCGACCGGCGGCACGCTGGCTCTCACGCTGATCATCGCCATCGCCGTCGGGATCAACGCCATGACGCTGCTGTTCGCGGGCTCGGCGGTCGTGGCCCTCGACCAGTTCGCCGGCGCCGCCCGCCGCTGGCGGTCGGTCGTCGTCGTCGGTCTGCTGACCTCCGGCCTGCTCGGGCTCGGGTCGCTCGAGTCCCGCTCGCCGGAGCTGCTGGCCGGCCCCTGGCCCGATCTGCTGCGCGCGTGGCTTGCGACATCGGCGGGCAGCGCCGCGGTCGTCGCGGTGGCGATGGCTCTGTGCTGGGCCGCGGTGCGGCGCATCTCCGCGAACGCCCTCGCCAGCGGCAGCCTGGTCTGGCTGGGGCTGGGGGCGTCGCTGGTGCTCGGCGCGACGGGCCAGGTGCTCTACGCCCTCGCGCCCGCCCTCGTCAGTGGCGGGCTGTCCCTGGCCCTGGCGCTGCGCCGCCGCCGCCGCAACGGCGCCGTCTCCGCGTCCGTCGCCGAGCGCCTGTCGCGGCTGCTGGCGGCGGCCCTGGGGGCCGGCGTGGTGCTGGCCCTGGTGCTGTCGTCCCCCCACGAGTCCGCCGCAGCCGCCGGGGCCGCGCTGCTCGCCGCCTACGCCGCCGCCGTGCTGTTCGGGCTGCTGCCCCTGGCGGCGGCGGGCCTGATCGACAGCCGCGGCAGCGTCGAGTGGTTCATCGCGGTCCGCTACCTGCTGGCGAAGCGGCGCCAGACCTTCATCTCGATCATCACCGGGATCTGCGTCGTTGGCATCGCCGCCGGCGTGTGGCTGATCATCACGGTGCTGTCGGTCATGAATGGCTTCGAGCGGACCTGGCGCGAGGAGATCATCGGCAACCGGGCCCACTTCACCGTGCACAGCAACCTCGGTCCGTTCGCCGACTACCGGGAGATCCTCGAAACGATCGAGGCGATCCCCGAGGTCGTGTCCGCCTCGCCGTTCATCGACGCCGATGGCATGGTGCGGGGTCCGGCCGGCGAGATCATGGCGGTTCGCCTGCGCGGCGTGGATCCGCAGCGGGTGGCCACCGTCACGGACCTGCGCGAAGACATCGTCGAGGGCTCCCTCGAAGACCTGGCGCCGGAGGCCACGCCCGAGGGCTCTCCACCGGCCATCCTGATCGGCAGCCGGTTGGCTCGCGCGGTGGGTGCGCGGGTCGGCGAGCCCCTGCTGCTGGTGTCTCCCTTCGGCGGGCCCCAGACGCCGCTCGGTCCGGCGCCGCGGCTCACCCGCTTCCGCGTGGTCGGCATCTTCGAGTCGAGCTTCTTCCAGTACGACGAGATGTACACCTACGTGAACCTCGCGGCCGCCCAGGATTTCCGCCGCGACGCCGATGTCGTCGACGGCATCGAGGCGCGGACCAGCGACTACTACCGATCCCAGGGCGTGGGCGACCTCGTCGAGCAGGCATTGGGCTTCCCGTTCTACACGCGGGACTGGAAGGAGTTCTTCCCGGCCTTCTTCCAGGCGCTCAAGAGCGAGCGCGTGATGATGTTCATCCTGCTGACGATGATCATGGTGGTGGCGGCCTTCTCGATCGTCTCGACCCTCGTGATGATGATCATGGAGAAGTCGAGCGACATCGCCATCCTCAAGGCCATGGGCGCCGAGGACGACAGCATCGAGCGCATCTTCGCCATCGAGGGCACGCTGATCGGACTGGTGGGCACGAGCATCGGCGTGGTGGCGGGCGTTGCGGTCACCGCGCGCATCAGCTGGATCCAGCAGCAGATCGAGTCGGTCCTCGGCATCGACGCGCTGCCCGCGAGCGTGTACCAGGTGTCGACGCTCCCCGCGGAGCTCGACGGCGGGCAGATTGCCGTCGCGGTCGCCCTGGCCATGGTGCTCTCGCTGGGCGCGACGCTGCTGCCGAGCCGCCAGGGCGCCCGCATCGACCCCGTGGAGGCGCTCCGCTATGAGTGAGGCGCTCGTGCGCGTCCGCGGGCTGCGCAAGTCGTTCGAGACGGGCGACGGGGTGATCGAGGTGCTGCGCGGCATCGACCTCGACATCGAGGCCGGCGAGCGCCTCGCCATCGCCGGCGCGTCCGGCGTCGGCAAGTCCACCCTGCTGCACATCCTCGGAGCCCTGGACCACCCCACCGCCGGCCGCGGCGAGTTTCGCGGCGAGGACCTCTTCGCCGAGGACGCGCGCGAGCTGGCCCGCTTCCGCGGGCGCAGCCTGGGCTTCATCTTCCAGTTCCACCACCTGCTGCCGGAGTTCAACGCCCTCGAGAACGTGATGATGCCGGGCCTGATCCGCGGCGAGTCCTTCGCCCACATGCGGCCGCGGGCCGAGCGGCTGCTCGACGAAGTCGGCCTCGGGCACCGGATCCGGCATCCGGTCGGAAAGCTCTCCGGCGGCGAGCGCCAGCGCGTCGCCGTCGCCCGGGCGCTGGTGCTCGAGCCGGCGCTGCTGCTCGCCGACGAGCCCACCGGCAACCTCGACCCGAAGACCGGCGAGCAGGTGCTCGAGCTGCTGCTCGAGATCAACCGCAGCCACGGCACGGCCTTGGTCGCCGTGACCCACAGCCCGTCCCTGGCCGCGCGCCTGGGCCGCCAGGTCGTCCTGGCGGACGGCCAGCTGGGGCCGCCGGACCTCTACGCCGCCGCCCAGTTCGCTCCGTAGCGGCGAGCCCGCATCCTTCACGATCTCTCGTCGCGAGGTCACAGAGTGTGCCGCGGCGGCGCGGTGCCGTCGGAGACCGCAGCAGGGGGGTTCGTGAATCATGCGGGCTCGCACCCCCCCAGCTTGCGGCGGGGGCGGGTCGTCCGGGGAGCGCGCCCGGGGGGCGTCTCGGCCGGGCCCACTCTGGGG
>JBHHVG010000161.1:0-6862 GCA_046754165.1 Myxococcota bacterium | reverse complement strand
CGCGTCCTCGTCCTCGCCCGTCGCCACGCGCGCGACGAGACGAACCTTGCTCCAAGGCAGCGCGTTTGCGCCGAGCGCGCGCTCGAGGGCGGGGAGCCCGGCCAGGGCGCGGTGAACGCGCGCGAGCTCTTGCAGCTGCCGCGCAGAAACGCCCGGCCGCTCGCGCGCGTAGTCGGCGAGGCGCGCGTAGCACTGGCGCTCGTAGGCCGGTTTCGCTTGGTGCGGCGGGGCGATCGCCGCGAGGACCCTACGCAGCGGCCCCACGGCTGCCGCCAGGCGCGCAAGCCGCTCTTCGGCCGGCTCCTCAGAGGAATCGCCTCGCGCAGCGTCGGCGTCCCAGGCCCGGAACTTGGGCGGATCCGAGTCTGACAGGCGCCTCGACCTCCGCCCTGCCCTCGGGCACCCGAGCAGCCGGCTCTCGGCCGGGGGATCGATCGGTGCGAGCCCATCGGTAGACACGTGCAGCGGCTCCCAGAACCGGGGAAACGATACGATGATAGGCGAAAAAACAACGAAAGTCCAGCCGACCGAGAGAGCGACCTACGTGGCCGCAATGGCGTGTGGTGACCTGTCCTCGTGCGCGACGGCCGGCTGGTCGACGCGATCGTAGTAATAGGCGTAGAGCTCGTGCTCACGGAGACCCGGATCCGCGTCGCGCACGATCCCCGCACGCAGCACGCGGCGAGCGTTGTCTTCACCGAGGGCCGCGTATTGGGCCACGTAGGCCGTGATGATGTGGACGAGACCCGGACAGTTTCGCTGTTCCCGTAGATCCCGGATCCGCGTATCGTCGGGGTTCAGGACGACCAGGATCTCACTGTCGTCGCCGACGCGCAGCTCGCCCATCTGGCGCAACGCCGGATCCCAGGAAATCTGGATTCCGCGGCGCGCCTTCGCCGTCGCGTCGCTCCCGGCGGATCCCTCCGCTGGGCGGATACGATTTTCGCGGCTGGCCCCGGACTGAACCGCCCCGGGTATTCCGGAGACTCGTTTAGTTGAGTCCGACCTCCATGGCCGGGCTTTCCCGCCTTTCGTAGTACATCGCCTCAAACTCCACCGGGGGAATGTCCCCGATCGGCTCGAGCAACCGTTGATTGTTGAACCAGTCGACCCATTCAAGGGCCGCGAACTCGACGTCGTCGAGACTTCGCCACGGGGACCCGCACCGTTCGGATCCGACGAGCGGCCGGCGAATCCTCGAAAGAAACGCTCGCCCACGTGTTTCTGCTCTTCGGGTCCGATTCCGGGACCCGTATCCTCCACGCAGACCACCGCGGCGGAGTCGCTTCGGTCGAGCTTCACGATGATCCGGTCGTCGACTTGGCGCAACGCGGGGGCTGCTCCTACGCCGCCCCGCGTCGCTGGCGCCGCCGGTAAAGCAGCGCCAGCAGCGCGAGCTGCGGGGCCAACTGCAACAGCAGACCGGGCTCAGGGACCACGCGGATGTCCGCCTCCAGCGCCTGCGCCGATACGCGCCGCCAGGGCCCGTGGGCCGGGTTCGGGGGCGGCGTGATCCCGGACTGCGTCACCGAGTAGGGCGCGTAGAGCACCCGCGCCCGCCAGCGGAAGAGTTCGTCCTCTGTAAGGCCGCTGATCGTCTCGCTCAGCCTCACGCCCTCGCTGGTGGCCCTGACGTCCCTCCATGTCGCCCCCGTCAGGCTGCCACAGCTCGCGTTGCCGAAGGCCAGAGCCGCGCCGCAGTACTCGACCTCGAGCTTGACGCGCCCGCGGCCTTCCGGGTGGGTGGCGTCCAAGCGCACCTCGAAGGCATACGAATCCAACAATCCGCCCCAGGGCTGGACGGGCACTCCGCTGCCGTCGCCGCGGCGCTGCTGGGCTACGACGGGGCGGCCGTCGCCATCGCCGTTGCCCAGGAATACGAACGCCGCGCCCTCGTTCGACTCGCCCGCGTCGTAGTAGCGGGCCCCGGCGATCACGTCGGCGTAGCCGTCGCCGTTGACGTCCCCGGCGCCGCCCACGCTGGTACCCAGGTTCGCACTCGCCTGGTTCGACTCGAGCTGAGTCGCGGCCGTGGTGGGATCACCGTCGAAAATGCCAGAGGCGCTCCCCAGGAACACGAACGCCGCGCCCTCGTTCGACTCGCCCCCGTCGTACTGGTTGGCCCCGACGATTACGTCGGCGTAGCCGTCGCCGTCGACGTCGCCGGCCCCCGCCACGCTGTGACCCAGGTACGCGTTCGCCTGGTCCGACTCGAGCTGCGCCGCGGCTGTGATGGGGTCGCCGTCGGCGATGCCCGAGGCGCCGCCCAGGAATACGAACGCCGCGCCCTCGTTCGACTCGCCCGCGTCGTAGTAGCGGGCCCCGGCGATCACGTCGGCGTAGCCGTCGCCGTTGACGTCCCCGGCGCCGCCCACGCTGGTACCCAGGTTCGCACTCGCCTGGTTCGACTCGAGCTGAGTCGCGGCCGTGGTGGGATCACCGTCGAAAATGCCAGAGGCGCTCCCCAGGAACACGAACGCCGCGCCCTCGTTCGACTCGCCCCCGTCGTACTGGTTGGCCCCGACGATTACGTCGGCGTAGCCGTCGCCGTCGACGTCGCCGGCCCCCGCCACGCTGTGACCCAGGTACGCGTTCGCCTGGTCCGACTCGAGCTGCGCCGCGGCTGTGATGGGGTCGCCGTCGGCGATGCCCGAGGCGCCGCCCAGGAATACGAACGCCGCGCCCTCGTCCGACTCGCCCGCGTCGTAGTAGCGGGCCCCGACGATCACGTCGGCGTAGCCGTCTCCGTTGACATCGCCGGCCCCCGCCACGCTGTTGCCCAGATACCCACCCGCTTGGTCCGACTCGAGCTGAGTCGCGGCCGTGGTGGGATCGCCGTCGGCGATACCGGAGGCGCTCCCCAGGAACACGAACGCCGCGCCCTCGTTCGACTCGCCCGCGTCGTACTGCAACGCCCCGACGATCACGTCGGCGTAGCCGTCGCCGTTGACGTCGCCTGCCCCCGCTACGCTGGTGCCCAGCAGCGCGCTCGCCTGGTCCGACTCGAGCTGGGTATCGGCTGTCTCGGTGAGCAGCGGATCGATCGCCACGGGGTAGACCGCGCCTCTGTCCTCCAGTGCGATCCGCAGCCGCCCGGCCTCGGGCACCGAGAACGACGCCGGTACGCGCGCGCCCCGGGCATCGAGGGCCGCGAGCTTCCCGTACGCGAGCCGCCGCTGAGTCGACGCTTCGAAGATCACGCGCTCCCCGCGCAGCGACGCGCGCGCGTCCGTCACCGCAAGCTCGAGCACCAGCGCGCCCTCGCCGCCGGGGCGCTCCGTCAGCGTGAACCCCTGCTCGAGGCCCGCGGGCGAGTTCGCGTACCACTCCACCAGCCCCGGACGCCGAATCTCGACGCGCGCGCCTTCGCTCACCACCTCGCCCGGCACCACCGGCGTGAGCGTCTCGCCACGTCCCAACCCGGCCAGCGAGAGCCCCAGAAGCTCGGGGCTCCCCGCTGCCGTGCGATCGTGCACGCGGATTCCCGACGACTCGAAGTAGGTGCGGAAATTGTGCGCGCGGTTCGGGGCCTGGAGCCCGACGCGGTTGCGGCTCGCCCGGTACTCCCGTTCGGCGAGGGCCTGCTGCACGCGCGTCTGCCAGCCGGCCTCGACCGCCGGAGCCTTCGGGGTGGCACACCCCGACCCGACCCACCCGATGACCGGCGATGTCCAGAGGAACAACCCGAGGGCCATGCGCGCCGCACCCGCTCGCAGCGCGTGCGCGGACCCTGGACACGCGATCTTGGAGGTGCGCGCTCTCGTGCTCCGCTCCTCGAGACTGCCGTGAGAGCCAGCACCGCCTTCACCGGGCCTCTGGCGATCAACGCTTCATCCTACACTAAGTGGAGGCGACGTCATACGCGGCGAATCCCGCAGGAGCCCAGGATGCGCGTCAGCGGGGCATTTCGGGACACTCTGGTCTCATCAACGCTCTTCTGACGCCGCCCGGATCGCGGCTCCGCTCCCGTCCCTCATCGAAGAGCGCGGCGGGATCGAGTCGATTCTTCCGAACCGACGCAATCGAAAGGTGACGACCCAGGATGGTCGACTCCTTCGCCGTTACAGACGTGTCGGTGGAAGGTGGATCGCCTCTTCGCGTGCCTCCAGAACATCCGACGTCTCGTCACTCGATACGAGCGACACGCCGAGAATTTCCTAGGCTTCGTCCACCTTGGGTGCATGGTCATCCTGCTGCGGTACTCGTGAGATAGCTTCTAGCCATCTGCCGGACAGGGCATCGGATCGTGACGTCGACGCGCGGCCAAGCACCCCGTGGCCGCGATGTCCAGCGGGGGCTGACGCGCCGTTCAACGCAGATTGTCGGACGCCGCGCTGGACGTATCCTCTTCGACCAACTCTGGCGGCTCCCGGTCGGCGTAGAGGCTCCAGAGCCGCCGGTCCGCGAAGTGCGCGAGCAGCGCACGATCTCGTTCCTCGCCGAGCGAGCGCGCCCACACGACCTTCGCAGCGTCGATGTCCGCCCGGTTCCAGACCCACTCTTCGTGGGGCGAGTGATCCGGGGCGTAGCGCGCGATCACGAGATGCTTCCCCGGCGTGTCCTCGAGGCCCGCCTGGATGCGCGCGCGCTCAGAGGCCCAGGCCGTCGGCGTGTGGGCGACGTAGAGCCCGAAGCCGACGGCGAAGATCGCCACCTGGCCGAAGGCGATGGCCGTGACCAGGCGCGGACCCCGGGCGTGCGCGTGCCGCCCCCACAGCCGCAGCTGGCGCAGCCCCTGCACCACCAGCAAGAAGAGGAGCGGTGCGATCGGCGCGATGTATTGCTCGTGGGTCCCGGCGACGGCAAGGGACGCCGCGAAGACAAGCGAGACGGTCCCGGCGGCGAAGCGCATGCGGCGGGCGCGCAGCATCCAAGGGAGCGTGATCAGCGGAACCATCAGCAACGGCGTGAGGAAGAAGCCGATCGACTCGCGCTTGCGGGCGAACGCCTCGGAGAGAGACTGCTGCGCCTCGAACCCCGCAGCCTGCCAACCCACGTAGAACGCGCGCATCTCGTCGTAGAGGTAGTCCGGAATCGGCCCCGGCTCCTGGAAGAGGAATGACGGAGTGTAGGCGTAGCGTTCGCTGTGGGCTTGGTAGGGCAGCGTCCACGGATCTCCGGTCACGCGGGCGTTGTAGGTCGCCATGCCTACCGCAGCGAGTGACGCGGCGAGCGCGGCGGGAAGGACGAAGCGTCCGATGAGCTCCGATGCGGGCGGGCCGCGCCTCCCGAACAGGTGGAACGAGAGCAGCGCCGCCGCGGGCAGACTCGAGACCAGACCGAGGAAGGGGCGCGAATTGGCCAGCAGCACGAGGCCCAGCACCATCAGCAGCGACGTGCCGACGCGCAGTCGCCGGAGGAGCCTCGGCAGCGCGCCGAAGAGCAGCGCGCCCCCCAACATCGAGACGGATCCGTTCCAGTAGCTGTGCCAGCTGAACTGGAGGCCGTGGTGGAACACGATCAGCAGCGAACCGAGCAGCGCAAAGCGCGCCGGCAGCCAGGCCTGGAGCATCCAGCAGCACGCGGCGGCCGCGAGGGCGCCGGCCAGCCAGACGCCCGCGATGGGGTGGCCGGCGAACCTCTGACCCAGGGCGAGAAACAGGCCCTGCGCCGGCGGATACTTGGAGGCGTAGGTCGGCTGTTGCAGCGTATGGAAGGTTTCGAAGTGAACCCACAGCGGATGGGGCGGATTCGCCAGGCGACCGTGGCTGAAGGTGTCGGCGGCGAGCAGGTAGCTGAACTCGTCGTGGAATACCGGAACCGGAACGCGCACCGCAGTGACGGCCATTGCCACCGCCAGGGCCGCGAGGCCGGTCGCGACCACCGCGAGCTGCCGATGTCGCGCCAGCGTACCCCAGGCACGCGTCACCCGGCGCATCGAATCGGCCTGCCAGCGGTCATGTCTTCTCGCGCGAGAACAGCCAGAAGTTGTACACAACGTACTTCAAGGTGAAGGAGATGCCTATCACGGTGAGCGCTGCGACCAGGTAGGGGAACCGCGCGTATCGGAACAGCGCGAAGTACCCCGCGTACTCCAGCCCGCGGAAGAATAGCGACGAGACGCCGAAACCGGCGAGCTGGCTCCGGATCGGGCGGCTCGTGCCGCGAAACACCCAGCAGCGCATGATCGCAAAGTTCACGCAGAAGACGGCGACCAGAGCGACGGCAAAGGAGACCTCGGGCGACACGCCGAAGATCTCGTGTAGCGCCGCGGTGATTCCGAGATTGAGCGAGAAGCTGAGTCCGCCGAGCAGAAGAAAGCGCCCGGGGGCCCCGAGGGCTCGCGGCACGGCGTCAGCGGCTCCGCTTGTCGATCATGTCGGCGAGCAGCGCGAACATGGCGAGCTGCGTCGACGCCACCAGCAGCACCAGCGTCGCCTCGGTCATGTCCCGGCGCACGAAGACGTCGATTCCGAGCGATACCAAGAAGGCTGCACCGAAGAGCAGCGCCACCGGAAAGAAGACGCGCAGCGGCGCGAAGTACATGCCCGTCCGCAGGATCAACTGGGCGATGCGAAGGGTGTCGCGCACGGGCTTGATCTTGCTCCTGCCGACGCGGCGCCGGTAGTCGATCGGTTCGTAGCGGACACGATAACCGTTCGTGAGCATCGCGATCGTGATCGTGGTGGTGAAGCTGAAGCTGTCCGGAAGCTGGGAGATGAAGCGCGTGGCGGCTTCTCGCCGAAACACCCGCAGCCCGCTGTTGATATCCGGGATCTCGCGTCGCACCAGCCACTCGGCGAATCGCTTCAGGAACCACTTCGGGACGCGGCGCAGGGCGGAATACTCGACGTTCTCGCTCGTTCGTGCGCCCACGACCATGTCGGCGTCTGCGGCCAGCTCGACCAGCTCTGGAATCCGC
>JBHHVG010000160.1:0-6887 GCA_046754165.1 Myxococcota bacterium | reverse complement strand
TGCGTTCCTACCCACGCTGAGCGGAGTCTTCGTGGTCCCTCGGGGACCGGTGACACTCACTTGTCTCGATTCCGATTCCGGTCAGGAGTTGTGGACACGAAGAGTGCAGGCGGATCGCGCCTACCAGACTGTGTCGGTCGGTGGGGACGGATGAAGTTCTGCTTGATCTTGCCTGGATCGCTCTTTGCCAGGATCGCTGTTTCACTGTTGCCTGCACAGACCATGGCCTCTACGTTCAGCAGGATCTAGACTCGAGTCGCAGTCGAGCTAAAGTGTCTGGATGGCGAAGCGCCGGATCTCGCGCACTGACCTTGCCTCTGCCGTGGTCGTGGCGCTGGTGGGCTGCGGCGGTGATTCGGGCCCGTTTCGCGAGATCACCGAGCGCTCCGGCGTCGAGTTCGTCCATACGGTCGAGCTCACCGGGGAGTTCCCGCGTCCGGAGATCATGGGAGGAGGCTGTGCGGTCTTCGACGCCGACGGTGACGGCCGGCTCGATCTCTACTTCACGAACGCCGGGCGCTCGGGCGGCCAGGGCGCGGCGAACCGGCTCTATCTGCGCCGCCCCGACGGTTCTTACTCCGATGCCACCGCGGCAAGCGGGCTCGGCGACCGTGGCTATGGCATGGGCGTCGCGGCCGGCGACATCGACAACGACGGCGACCTTGACGTCTACGCCGGCAACGACGGCCGGGACGCGCTCTACCGCAACAACGGCGACGGGACCTTCACGAACGTCACCGAGCGAGCCGGCATCTCGGCCAGGGAGTGGACCTGCTCGGTCGCGTTCCTGGACTATGACGTCGACGGATACCTCGACATCTTTGCGGTGAACTACGTTGCCCACGACCCGGCCTTCCACTGCTGGAACAAGAGCGGCAGCCGCACCTACTGCAGTCCGCGGGCATTCCCCGGCGTTGCGGACCGGCTCTACCGCAACCTGGGCGACGGAACCTTCGAGGACGCGAGCAAGAAGGCCGGCATCTCCACCGTCGCATCCAACGGCCTCGGGGTGATCGTCGAGGACTTCGACGACGACGGCTGGCCGGACGTGTTCGTGGCCAATGACGGCGAGGCCAACCACCTGTGGATGAACAACAGGGACGGTACGTTTCGCGAGGACGCGCTCAGCATGGGCGTCGCGGTGAACGCGCACGGGGCCACCGAAGCCAGCATGGGCGTGGCGGCCGGCGATGTCGACCAGGACGGCGACCTCGATCTGTTCATGACGCACCTCCGGAACGAGAGCAACACGCTCTACCTGCGCGAGGGATTCGGCTTCGCCGACGGCTCGGTGCCGAGCGGGGTGGCAAAGCCCAGCTACCGCTTCACGGCTTCGGGACCGCGCTGCTCGACCTCGAGCACGACGGCGACCTGGACCTGGCCATCGCCAACGGCCGGGTCGAGCAGGGACCCGCCCACGAGCGCGCCCACATCGACCCGCTCTGGAACCAGTTCGCGGAGCCGAACCAGCTCTTCCTCGGCGACGGGCGCGGCGGATTCACGGACATCTCGATGCAGGCTGCCTCGTTCTGCGCTCCGGTCGAGGTGACGCGCGGGCTGGCGGTCGCGGACCTCGACCAGGACGGCGACCTGGACCTGGTGCTCGCCAACTGCAAGGGCCCGGCGCGGATCTACGAAAACGTGGCGCCGGACAAGGGACACTGGCTCGAGGTGCGAGCCGTCGACCGGAAGCTGCGCCGCGACGTCTACGGCGCGGTCGTCTTCGTGCACGCCGGAGGGCGCGTCCAGCGCCGCACCGTGAGCCCGCAGAGCAGCTATCTGGTAAGCTCCGCGATCGCGACCCACTTCGGCCTCGGCGACGCGGAACGGGTGGAGCGCCTGGAGGTCCGCTGGCCCGGCGGCCAGCTGGAGACCTTTGCCGGAGGACCGGTGGACCGCGCCATCACGCTGGCGCGCGGGGAGGGCAAGCTGTGACCCGCCAGGTCCTGCCCGTCGCTGCCTGGACGGCGCTGCTCCTGTCGGGCTGCGACGGGACCGCATCGGTCCCGCTTCCCGATCTCAGGGACGCGGAGGCTCCGGTCAGGGCCAAGGTCCGGCGCTGCCGCGAGGCCGTGCTCCGCGGACCCTCGGAGGAGAACTGGGCTCGCTACGCGCGGACCCTGGACGCGCACGGGATGACCCCGGAAGCCGAGCAGGCATACCTGGCCGCGGCCGAGGCTGCTGGCGGCGCAGGCGCCTTCGAGTACCTGCATCTCGCCGGCGTCGCCGCCTACGACCTTGGCCCCGAGCGCGCCCGGGAGCACTTCGAGCGCGCGCTGTCCCTGCGCTCCGACTACATGGCGACGCACCTGCATCTGGCGAACCTGGAGGAGAAGTCCGGGCGCGTCGCTGCCGCGCGCGAGATCTACGCGCGGGTCGCGGCCCGCTGGGAGTCGAGCCACGCGCTCCTCGGCCTGGGCCGCCTGGCGCTCGCCGCCGGCGACCCGAAGGCCGCGCTCGGATACCTCGAGAGGGCCAGGGAGCTGAAGCCGGATCACCGGGCGATCTACGAGGCCCTGGCCCGGGCCCATGCGCGCCTCGGCCGCATGGAGGAGAGTCGCAGCGCGGCGAAGCGCGCCGGCGACCTGTCCAGGGAGGACTACTTTCCCGATCCGTTGCTGGCCAAGGTCGAGGCCGAGGAGGTCCAGGCCGCGGCGCACTTCCGCCGCGGCGGCGAGCACGCCAGGGCGGAGCGCTACCGCGAGGCGATCCAGGAGTTCCGCGCGGGCCTGAAGGTCCGCCCCGGCTACCTGCTGGCCCGCCACTACCTGGCCATGCTCCTCGCGCACGACGGCCGGACGCCGGAGGCGATCCAGGAGCTGGACAGGATCCTGGCCCGGGACCCGCGGCACAGGGCGGCCCTGGAATCACGCGCCCGCATCCTCCTCGGCCAGAACAGGCGCGCCGAGGCCGAACGCGACCTGCGCTCCTTGCTGAGCGTCGACCCCGAAAACGCCTGGGCGCGGGCGGAGCTCGGCAAGTGAGCACGCAGGACCTGGACAGGGTGCAGGCCTCGGCCGGTGCTTCCCCGATCCTCGCCGCAGTCCTTGCCGGGATCGCGCTCTGCCTTCCCGCCTGCGGGGACGAAGGGTCCAACGCCACCCTGGTCGGCGAGATGGAGCGGATCGAGGAGCGCACCGAGTCCTTCGCCAACGCCCTGCTCGACCTGTCCGTCGCGGCGAGGCGGCGCGACCTCCAAGAGCTGTCCCGCTTCTTCTCCCTGCGTGTGCGGACCAACGGCCTTCCCGAGCCGACTGAACCGACCGAGACGATCCGCTGGATCTCGCGGCGGAGCTGGACGTCCTCCTCGCCGGTCACCGAGCTGAGCGGCGCGGCCTTCGTCGCGCAGTGGAGCACCTTCCTCGATCGCTACCCGGAGATCGACGACGTCCGCTTCATGGTCAAGAGCTCGACGGTCTCGGGCGAATCCATCACGGGAAGCGTCAAGTTCTGGCTCGTCGGCCGCAACCGGGACGGCCGCCGCGAGTGGGCGCGGGCCCGGGCCGAGGCCTCGGGACGCAGGGACGGGGAGCAGTGGCGCCTCCGCCTCTTCGTGTTCCGCGACTTCGAGACCCTGGCGAGCGCAGGCGATCTCTTCCACGAGGTCGCCGCACCGGCCGGCATCGCGGCCGGCGCGCCGCCCGGCGCTGCCCGCAAGGACGAGCCCGTCGCCGCCAACGGCGCGGCGGTCGCCGATGTCGACCGGGACGGCTTCCTCGACCTCTTCGTCACCGGGGCGGAGGCGCAGCACCTCTACCTGGGCGGCAGCGACGGAAGGTTTCGCGATGTGGCGGAAGAGGCCCTGCTGCGCCAGCTCCCCCACACGGCCACGGCTCCCCTGTTCCTCGACTTCGACCAGGACGGCGACCAGGACCTCTTCCTCGCGGCGATCGGCGAGCAGCTCCTGTTCGAGAACCGGCTCGAGCCGGACGGCAAGCTGGTCTACTGGGACGTCTCCGCCCGGAGCGGGGTGGCGCGTCACGCGATCGGCTTCTCGGCGGTAGCCGGCGACGTCAACGGCGACGGCTTCCCCGACATCTACGTCGCTTCCTACAACCGCCACGGCGAGGTGCTCCCGGACAGCTGGGACGGAGCGAGCAATGGCACCCCGAACCTCCTGTTCGTCAGTGATGGACAGGGCGGCTACAAGGAGGAAGGCAAGGCCCGGGGCGTCGCCGATTCGCGCTGGAGCTACGCGGCGGGCTTCGCCGACGTCGACGGCGATGGCCGCCTCGACCTCTACGTGGCCAACGACTTCGGCGGCGGCAACGCGCTCTACATGAACCGCGGCGAGCGCTTCGTCGACGAGGCCGAGGAACGCGGGGTCGCCGCCGGCGGCTACGGCATGGGCGTCAGCTTCGCCGACTACGACAACGACGGCGACCTGGACCTGCATGTCACGCGGATGTCCTCGAACGCCGGCCGGCGCATCCTGGCGCGGTTGGCGGGCGGCAAGCTCCCGGCGAAGGAGCGCCTGGAAGCGATGGCGAGCGGCAACGCGCTCTACCGGAACCTGGGCGGCGGCAAGTTCGAGGACGCCAGCGCCGAGCTGGGACCCTTCGCCGCGGGCTGGGCATGGGGAGGCGGCTTCCTCGACCTCGACAACGACGGCCTCGAGGACCTCTACACGCCCAACGGTTTCATCTCTGGAACGTCGCTCAAGGACACCTGAAGCCTGTTCTGGCGCCAGGTCGTGGCGTCCCGGCACGAGGGCAGGAGCTCGGCCCGGGCCTTCGCCGAGCGGCAGGCCGAGCTGTTCGCCGAGGGCTTCTCGTTCAGCGGCCACGAACGGGACCTCGTCATGCTCAACCTGGGCGAGCGGGGCTTCCTGGACATCTCGGGGGTGTCGGGCGCCGACTCCGTGACGGACGGACGCGGCTCGCTGTTCGCCGACTTCGACAACGACGGCGACCTGGACATCTTCCTCCGCGCGATGCACGGGCCGGCGCACCTGCTGTTCCGCAACAACGTCGGCCAGGAGCGGCGCTGGCTGCGGGTCCGGCTGCGCGGCACGGACAGCGGCACCGACGCGTTCGGCGCCGTGGTCCGGGTGCGTGCGGCGACTGGAATACAGACCAAGCTCCTGAGCGGGGGCTCGGGCTTTCTGGGTCAGTCCGACCCCAGGCTCGTCTTCGGTCTCGGCGAGCTGGAGCGGGCGGAGTCGGTCGAGGTCACCTGGCCGTCGGGCAAGCGCCAGGACTTCGGCGGGGCGCAAGCCGGCGAGACCTTGCTCCTCGTCGAGGGCGAGGCCGAAGCGCGTCGGGTCCCGAGCCAGCGGGGTCGGCTCCCGGATCCTCTGTCGCCCGGCGAGCGGATCTGGCGTTCGCTGAAGGTCAGGCCCGGGGAACGGCTGCCGGAGCTCCGGGTTCGCGCCGGAGACCGCAAGGTGGCGCTCGCCGAACAGCTGGCGAAGGAGCGGCCGGTGCTGCTCAACTTCTGGGCCACGACCTGCGCGCCGTGCCGCAAGGAGATGCCGGAGCTCGAGGAGCTCCACCGGCAGGCAGGAGACCGCGGCCTGCAGGTCATCGGGATCAGCCTCGACGGCCAGGCGCGGCGCGAGCAGGTTGCCCGGGTCCTCACCGCGCTGGAGATCAGCTATCCGGTCTTCGGCATGGACCCGGAGGCCCGGGCTGCCCTGTTCACGACGCCAGACGTGCAGATTCCCCTGTCGCTCTTCCTCGACGAGGCGCACCGCTTGAGAGGGGTCTTCTGCGGCTGGTCGCCCGAGCTGCGGCGCCGGCTCGCGGAGCTGGGCCGGAGGTAGCAAGCCGCGCGCGCGCCGAGTAGCCTGACCCGCTTCTCGATTCCCGAAGGAGAGCCACCTTGTCCGAGCTTCGCTACAACGCGGCCGCGTGCCAGATCGACCTCCCCTGCCCGACGAGCCGCGATGAGATCGCCGCCCGGGTCACGAAGATGAGCGACATGGTCCGGATGGCGGTCGAGGGCTACGCTCCGTTCCTTCCGGTCAAGCTCGTCGTGTTTCCCGAGTTCGCGCACGCGGTCCCGGTCTACGAGACGGCGAGCGAGCTCCGCCGGCACCTGACCGTGCCGATTCCGAACGAGCACACCGAGGCCTACGCGGCGATCGCCAGGGAGCTCGACGTCCACATCCAGACCGGGAGCTTCCTCGAGGAGGATCCGAGCTGGCCGCACGCGGTCTTCAACACGACCTGTCTCATCGGTCCCGGCGGCCTCCTGACGAAGTACCGCAAGGTCAACACGTGGATCCCCTGGGAGGTGCACGCGAGCCCGCACGATCTCGAGGGCTACGAGGAGGAGCTCTTTCCCGTCGCGCGAACCGAGATCGGAAACCTCGGCGTCGCGATCTGCTACGACTGGCTCTTCCCCGAGGCGTTGCGGCAGCTCGCCGCCAACGGGGCCGAGGTCCTCATCCGGGTCTCGGCCTACATGGACCCCTGGGGCGCGACCGCGCCGATGGACTGGTGGACGGTCGTGAACCGCTGCCGGGCGCTCGAGAACATCGCCTACGTCGTGGCCTCCAATCAGGCCGCGAGCCTCGAGAACTACCCGCCATTCTCGTGGCCAGGGGGAAGCATGATCGTCGACTACGACGGCCGTATCCTGGCCCAGGCCGACCCGGGTCCCGGGGCCAAGATCGTCGTCGGTCCCGTGGACGTCGCCGCGCTCCGGCACGAGCGCGAGGTCCGCAGCGGGCACCACATGCTCGCGCAGCTCCGGACCGAGGCCTATCCGGTCTATCGGAGGCAGGTCTTCCCGCCCGGGAGATGGACGAGCGAGCCGGATCTCGACGTGGAGAAGACCCGGGGCCTGATCGAGGAGACCAAGGCGGACGCTCCGTGGCAGCGACCCTGAGCTCCAACAAACGATGCATGGTGCGCGGGATCTCCGGCGGCTGGTGATGCGCC
>JBHHVG010000159.1:0-6888 GCA_046754165.1 Myxococcota bacterium | reverse complement strand
CATGGCGCCCCGAATCCACTGGCGCCGCTCGCCGAACCGGTCGACGAGCGGAGACCACAACACCTTGGCGGACCACGCGATGTAGAGGAAGCCGAGCACGCCGAAGACGCCGAGGGGTGCGTCGTGGAGGCGCAGGTAGACCGGCAGCGCCTTCTGGTACACGCCCATCGGGAAGCCCTCGATGACGTACACCAGGGCCACGATCGAGAGCTTGCTGCGCAGCGACAAGGCGCCCCCCGAGCGGCAGTGTACTTGCTACGGTGGCAGGCGCGCGCACGCTGCGAGGACGAATCCGATGCCCGAGCGAGTGGCGCCCGCGCCGGCGGACGACGACGCGCTGCTGGCCGCGATGAGTGCCATCACCTTCGGCGACCGCTCCGCGGCGCTCGCCGCGGCGCGCGCGATCGAGCGCGCCCACGCGGCGGTCGCGGGCACGTTGCCGCACGACGTGGGTCGCTACCGCGCCGGCTCGTGCTACAGCGCGCTCGATCCCGAGGCCGCCGCCGAGGAGTACTACGCGGACCACTGCGCCATCGCGCGGCTGCTGGGGATTCCGCGAACACGGCTCCCGGCGTCGTGGCGGGCCTTCGGCCGCTACTTCGAGGGCATGCTCTCGGGTGGTGACCTGGCCGCGGACGACACGGCCCGTGAGATCGCGCAGTCGGTGCTCTCCACAGCGGCAGGTCGGGACGCGGAGATCGCCCGGATCTTCACCACGGCGCTGCTGCCGCCCGTGCTTCGCGACGCGTACGGTCTCCGCTGGCGCCCGGAGCACGAGGCGCGCTTCGCCGCGCTGGTGCGCTCCGTGGGCGGCTTGCGGCGCGCGGAGCCCGTCGCGCCGTCGGTCGACGCGGACCCGGAATCCCGCTAGATTGCCGCCGCACACGAACCCGGGGAGAGGGCGACGTGATCGATCCGACGGAAGACGACGAACCCAGAGGCAGGGTCGACCTCGTGTCGGTGCTGTACATCGTGTGCGGGGTCCCGGCGATCGTCGGCTTCCTGGTCGTGCTCTTCAGCCTGACCCAGGCGTTCGACATTCCGGCCTGAGCCTCACCCCGGCGCCTGCGGGTCCGCTGCCGCCGTGCTTCCGATTCGCGCGTGCGCAAGTTGCCGGGCAATGGTGCCCCAGCGCTGCGAAAACCCCCCGCATATCTGAAATATTCCTTTAAATTCAATTAGTTAGGCTCATGTCTCGGGATCTCCTGCCGATACGTGGGAGGATGAAGGATCCGACCCAGAGCCGGCGATCGGGCGCCGCCGTGCTGCTGCTCGGCGCGGTGGGGATCGCAATCGCGCTGGTCCTCGGCTGCGCGGGCTCGTTGTACGGCCAGATCGCCCAGGACTACTTCGCCGCTCCGGATCCCGACGACCCCTGGACCCCGAAGATCGAGTTCTGGCAGCTCCGCGAGCGCATCGACGCGGGTGAGGACACCGTGCCGTCGGCGGCGTCGGTCGCCGTCCAGGGAAGCGCCAACCCGGGCGACGCGGGCGTCGGAGACCTGCGCGTGAAGTACGAGTCCTTCCGCGGTGAGAGCAAGCGGGCCATGGCCCGGAATCTCGCCGGGTGGATCCAGGAGCAGTCCCGGCAGCACTACCGGCCCGACGGCGTCTCCGACCACTGGGCCACGCTCGAGGAGACCTTTCGGGACAACGGCGACGACTGCGACGGTCTCGAGCTGCTGACCTACAACTTCCTGCGTGACCTGGGTTTCCAGAAGAGCGAGGTCTACCGCGCCATCGTGTTTCGCCGCTCCGACGGCCAGCACCACATGGTGACGCTCTGGTTCGAGACGCCGGACGATCCGTGGGTGATCGATCCCACCGGCGCGATGACGTCCGGTATGCCGCACATGTCCGAAGTCGCGGGCTGGACGCCGCTCAAGGTGTTCAGCGAGGACGAGGAGTTCACCGTCCGTCGCGACATCGTCGCCCGCCGGACGGACTGATCGTCCCGCGCGCGCGGCTGCGCATCCCACCACCCCGGAAGGACCGCTACTCTGCCGCCCATGCGGAGAGCACGGATCTGCCTCGTGCTGCCCTGGCTCGCGCTGGCGTGCGGCGGCGAGGCTCCGGACCGGAATGCCGCCGCCTTCCGGGTGGCGCTCTTGACGCCCGGATCCATCGCGGACGGGGGATGGAACGCGGGGGCCTTCGAGGGTCTCGAGGCCGTCCGCGACCAGCTCGGCGCCGAGATTCGTCACGCCGAGACGCGCACTCCGGCCGAGTTCGAGGAGGGCTTCCGCGACTTCGCGGCGCGCGGCTTCGATCTCGTCTTCGGACACGGCTTCGAGTACCAGGAAGCCGCCGCCAAGGTCGCCGCGGAGTTTCCCGAGACGGTGTTCGTCACGACCTCCGGGAACACGCTCCGCCGGAACGTCGCACCCATGGTCTTCGAGCTCGAGCAGGCCATCTACCTGTGCGGCGTACTGGCCGCCCGGATGTCCGAGACCGGTACGCTCGGGCTGATTGGCGGCATCGACCTGCCCTCGATCCGCAGCACGTTCGTCGCCTTTCGGGCCGGCGCGCTGTCGGTGCGGCCCGGCACCGACGTCCGCGAGGTGTTCATCGGAAACTTCGATGACACGGCGGCTGCCCGAGAAGCGGCGCGCGCGTTGCTCGAGGAGGGCGCGGACCTGCTGCTACATCAGGCGAACGACGCCGGGCGCGGCGTGTTCCGCGCGGTGGCGGACCGGGCGGCGGAGGGCGGTCGCGTCTTTGCCTTCGGGACCAACCGCAACCAGAACGACATGGCGCCGACCGTCGTGATCGCCTCTGCGACTCTCGACATCCCCGCGGCGCTGGTGGAGGTGGCCTCCCGCGTTCGGGACGGGACGTTCACTGCCGAGCCCCTGCGTCTGGGCATGAGCGAGGGGATCGTCGCCCTTGAGCTCAATCCGCAGCTCCGTTCCCGGATTCCGGAGCCGGTGTTGGCGGAGCTGGCCGCGCTGGAGCGCGACATCCGCTCCGGCGTCCTCGTCGTTCCGCGGGGGGCATTCTGAGCGAGTCGATGCCGCTCCCGCCCGCGGTGCGGGCCCACGGTGTCACGAAGTCGTTCGTTCCCGGCATCCCCGTGCTCACCGGCGTCGATCTCCGCGTCGAACGCGGCGAGATCCACGCGCTGCTGGGCGAGAACGGCGCGGGCAAGAGCACCCTGATGAACGTGCTGATCGGGCTGGTGCGTCCCGATCGTGGTCGGCTCGAGTTCGCCGGGAAGCCCGTCGCCTTGGCCAGCTATGGTCCCGAGTCCGCCGCGGCGCGCGGGGTGGGCATGGTGCATCAACACTCGGCGCTGGTTCCGGCCATGACGGTCGTCGAGAACCTCGCCTTCGGAGATCCGGGCGGCGGCTTCCGCTTCCGCCCCGCCGCATGGCGCGCACGAGCCGCGGAGCTCTTGCAGCGGTTCGATCTCGAGGTTCCGATCGACCGGCGCGTCGAGGAGCTTTCGGTGGGTTCCCGCCAGCGGGCCGAGATCCTGCGGGCCCTCAGCCGCGGAGCCACCTTGTTGATCCTCGACGAGCCCACGGCGGTGCTCACGCCGGGCGAAACCCTGCACCTGTTCGAGTCGCTGCGGAGGCTGCGCGCCTCGGGCTGTGCGGTGATCTTCATCTCCCACAAGCTCGACGAGGTCGAGGCCATCGCCGATCGCGTCACGGTGTTGCGGCGCGGACGCGTGACGGCGACGCTCGGCGTCGGCGAGGCTGGCGCGCGCGCCCTCGGCCGCTTCATGCTCGGGCGCGACCTCCCGCCGGTGCTCCAGCGTCCGCGCCGGCAGCGTCGAGCGGTTGGCGCTGGGCTCGCGATTCGCGGCCTGTCGGTGCCCGGCGTCAACGCGTCCGGCGGGTTGCGGGACGTCGATCTCGAGGTTCTTGCCGGCGAGATCGTCGGGGTCGCCGGCATCGACGGCAATGGCCAGCGCGAGCTCGAGGAGGTGCTCGCCGGCGTGCGGCGGCCCGCGTCCGGGGGCGTATGGGTCGTCGGGCAGCCCGTCCGGTGCGATGCCCGCGCCCTGCGCCGCGCTGGGGTGGCCCACCTCTCCGGAGATCGCGAGACCGCCGGCCTGATCCGCGGCTTCACGGTCGCAGAGAACTTCATCCTGAAAGGGAGCTACGACGACCGCCGCTACTTCCGATCCGGATGGCTCGACCGCGGCGCTGCGCGCAGAGCCGCGCGCAGCGCCGCTCTGCAGTTTGGCGTGGTGCCGCCGGATCCGGACGCGGACATCGGCGTGCTGTCCGGCGGCAACGCGCAGAAGCTCGTCGTGGCTCGGGAGCTCGAAGGAGCCCCGCCGGTGCTGGTCGCGGTCAACCCCACGCGGGGTCTGGACGTTGGCGCCGCCCGCTTCGTTCACGAGCGCCTGCTCGTCCGACGGGACGGGGGCACCGCGGTGTTGCTGATCTCGACGGAGCTCGACGAAGTGCTCGCCCTCGCGGACCGCACGGTCGCGCTCGTCCGCGGCGAGGTGCACCCGGTCCCGCCGGGCAGCGACCGCGCGGCGCTCGGGGCGCTGCTGCTCGGGGAGGCGACGGCGTGAGTGGGTGGATCCTTCGCCTGCGCGCGTTGGGCGAGGGCGTCGTCCGGCCCGCCGCCGCGATCGCCCTGGCCCTGGCCGCGGCGGCCGCGCTGCTGGCGATCCTCGGGTACGCGCCGGGTCCTGCGCTGCGCGCGCTGGCGAACGGCGCCGTCGGGAGCCCGGCCGCGTGGGTGGCGACCGCCCTCAAGGCGACGCCGTTGATGCTCACCGGCCTGGCCGTCGCCCTGTGCTTCCGCTGCGGCGTGTGGAACATCGGCGCCGAGGGCCAGCTCCTCGCGGGCGCCCTCGCCGCCACGGCGGTGGCGACCCGCGCGCTACCCGACGCGCCCGCGTTCCTCGCCGTTCCGGCCGTGGTGCTGGCGGGGGCCGCCGGCGGCGCGTTCGTCGGAGCTGTCGCCGGCGTCCTGCGCGCCACCCGCGGCGTGTCCGAAGTGATCTCGACGATCATGCTCAACTTCATCGCGATCCAGTGCGTCGCCCTCGCGGTCCACGGCCCGCTCCAGGAGATCGCCGGTGCGTACCCCAAGAGCGACGCGTTCCCGGCCGCGGCGATGCTTCCGGCCCTCGGCCGATTGCATCTCGGCGTTCCGGTCGCGCTGTTGCTCGCCGTCGCGGTGCAGCTGCTCGTCTTCCGCACGCCGCTGGGCTTTCGCATGCGCGCGGTGGGTCTATCGGCCCGGGCGGCGCGCTTCGCGGGCATCTCTCCGGAGCGCTACGCGGTCGGGACGCTCGCCCTGGCCGGCGCCGTCGCCGGCCTGGCGGGGGCTTTCGAGGTGTCGGGTGTCACGGGTCAGCTCTACGAGGGGATCTCACCGGGACATGGCTACACCGCCATCGCGGTCGCGCTGCTGGTACGGCTGCACCCGTTGGCCGTGATTCCGTCGGCGTTCTTCTTCGGCGGGCTCGAGGCGGGCGCCGGAGCGATGCAACGCGAAGCGGGAGTCCCTGCGGCCGTGACGGAGATCGTCCAGGGCGTCGCGATCCTGCTGTCGGCGTGGTTCGGCGCCGCGCGCCTGCCGCGCCTGTCGCGCCGACGGGACGGGCGACCCGACGCGGTCGCGGCGGACGGGGCGGCCTGATGGAGGCTCTGTTCGATGCCGCGGTTCGGCTGTCTGCCCCGCTGCTGCTGGCGGCTTTGGGCGAATTGGTCGTGGAGCGGTCCGGCGTCGTGAACATCGGGGTCGAGGGGATGATGTTGTCCGGCGCCTTCGCGGGCTTCGCGACCGCCGTCGCGACCGGCTCGCCATTGGCGGGGACCGCCGTCGCCGCTGGCGTCGGCTGCGCGGTGGGTGGTGTCTTCGCCGCCTTCGCGGTACTGCGCAAGGCCGACCAGATCGTCGTCGGCCTGGCGGTGAACCTGACGGCGCTCGGCGCCACGGGGCTCGCAACCCGCGCCTTCTACGCCGGCGCGACGCCGACCGGTCCGACGGTGGCGGTGCTTCCGATTCCCTGCCTCGCGGCGATCCCCAGCATCGGGCCGGTGCTCTTCGAGCAGACTCCCTTCGTCACCGGCGCGCTCGCTGCCGCGTTGGTCGTGTCCCTCTGGTTGAGCCGCACGCGCGGTGGCCTGCGCCTGAGGGCGGTGGGCGAGGCGGCCCGGGCGGCGGACGCCGAGGGCGTGGATGTCGACCGCGTCCGCTTCGGCGCGCTGCTGTTCGGCGGCGCCATGGCCGGGATCGCCGGCGCCGCCCTCTCGCTCGACCAGAGCGACACCTTCACCGAGGGCATGACCTCGGGGCGTGGCTTCATCGCCCTGGCCGTCGTGATCTTCGGACGCTGGTCCGCCGGGCGCGTGGCCCTCGCGGCCCTGTTCTTCGGCTGGGCCACCGCCCTGCAGTTCCGCCTTCAGGCCCAGGGCGTCGAGATTCCGTACCCTCTGTTCCTGATGTTCCCCTACGCCGTCACGATCGCCGTGCTGGGCCTGGCGTCCGGCGGCCGACGCGCGCCGGCCGATCTCGGCCAGGCCTACCGCCGCGAAGGGGCGTGAACCCGGAGGACGCCGTGGCCCCCAACACCTCGCCCTCGCTTCGCCTCGAGCCCGCCGACGAATGGACGCACGAAAACACCGGCGAAAGCAACTTCAACGAGAGTATGTACTTCAACTTCTTCGATCCGGCGCAGCAGGCCGGCGGTTTCGCGCGCATCGGCAACCGCCCGAACGAGGGCCGGGCGGAGGTGACGATCTGCCTCTACCGGCCGAAGGGCCGAGTGCTGTTCAACTTCAAGCGCGCGTCGATCGCGGACAACGACCATTTCGAGGCTGGGGGGATGCGTTTCGAGGTGCAGCAGCCCTTCAAGCGCCTGCACGTCGCCTACGCCGGCAAGGCCTGTCTCCTCGAGGATCCCATGACCAT
>JBHHVG010000158.1:0-6921 GCA_046754165.1 Myxococcota bacterium | reverse complement strand
GCCGAGGTTGGTGGGCGAGGCCCAGGAGCGCATCGCGCGAGCGGCCCACAAATCATCGGGGGCCGAGCAGCTCAGCAACTACTTCGTGGGCCAGATCGTGGGCTCGCTCAACCACGTGAAATCCGTGCGGACCGTGATCGAGGAGCTGGCCAGCGAGTACGCCGACACCATGGAGCGCCTGGACGAGTGGGCCGAGGGCTAGGTGGCCGGCGCCCTCGACGGCCTGCGCGTTCTCGACCTGGGCCTGCTGGTCCAGGGCCCCCAGGCGGCACAGCTGCTCGGCGACCTCGGAGCCGACGTCATCAAGGTCGAGCTGGCGAGCACCGGCGACCAGGCGCGCTGGATCCCCATCTCGCCCGAGGATCTGCGCGCGCCGTACTTCATCGGCTGCAACCGCGGCAAGCGCAGCATCACCATCGATCTGCGCGTGGAGAAGGGGCGCGAGGTCTTCCTCAAGCTCGTCGACACGGCGGACGTGGTGATCTCCAACTTCCTGCCGGGCACCCTCGACGGCTGGGGCCTGGGCTACGACGCCCTCGCCGAGCGAAATCCGCGGATCGTCTTCGGGGCCGGCAGCGCCTACGGACCGGTAGGGCCGGACGCGGGCCGGCGCGGCACCGACCTCGCCGGCCAGGCGGAGGCCGGGCTCATCAGCACCGTGGGGACCGGGCCGGACGACGCCTCCCCGGTGGGCGTCACCATCGCCGACCACATCGGCTCGCAGAACCTCGCCAACGGGGTGCTGGCGGCCCTGTTCGCCCGCGAGCGGACGGGCCGCGGCCAGAAGGTGGAGGTCTCCCTGGTCGGCGGACAGATCTTCGCCCAGGCCGCCGAGCTGACGCACTCCTTCCTGACCGGGCGCAACCCGGGGCGGTCCGAGCGCGGGAACGCCGCGATCCCCATGCTCTACGGCATCGTCCCGACCGCCGACGGACAGCTCGCCCTGGTGGGGATCCCGGTGGAGCAGCGCGTGGACTTCTTCCGGGTGATCGGGCGCCCGGAGCTCGCCGACGACGAGCGCTTCATGGCGCGGGCCTATTCTCCCGAGGTTCGGCGCGAGCTGTTCGCCCGGCTGGCCGAGGCGTTCCGGACGCGGTCCACCGTCGAGTGGGCGGACATCCTTCGGAGGTCCGAGCACCGCTACGCCATCGTCCGCGACTACGTCGCCGTCGCGAGGGACGACGGCTACTACGAGAACGGCTACCTCCAGCGGATCGAGCACCCCGAATGGGGCGCCATCACGATGATGGGCTGCCCGATCCGCCTGAGCGACACACCTGCGGTGCCCGGCGAGATCGCGCCAGAGCTCGGCCAGCACACCGAGGAAATCCTGCTCGAGCTCGGCTTCGACTGGAAAGAGATCGCGACGCTGCGCGACGCCGGCGCCGTCTAGTCGGAGTGCAGATCAGTCCAGCGCACAGGCCGCCGCCCGGCTGGAGATGCCGATGCCGCGGCGGGCCTGCCGGATGGCGTCGCGGTCGTAACCGTTGGTGCAATAGCCCACGGAGATTCCGGTCGCCGGGTCGGCCCAGCCGATCTGGCCACCAGCGCCGCCGTGGCCGAAGGCGCGCTCCGAGTTGGTGTGGCCGAAGCCGCGGAGGTTGCGATCCGGTCCACCGGCGATGATGAGCCCGAGCGAACGGTTCGCGAGGCTTCCGAAGACCGGGTCCGTCATGTCGCCGCTGCGGATCTCGAGGCCCATGGCGAGGGTCTCGGGCTTCCAGATCTCTTCGCCGCCACGCGAACGGCCGCCGTTCAGCAGCGACTGGTAGAACATGGCGAGGTCACCGGCGGTCGTCGTACCGCCGCCGGCCGGAATTCCGGATTCGCGCACGGCCGGCTCGTTGAAGCCCTGGATGGCCTTCTCGTTCACCTCCGTCACGGGTGGCACTGGCAGCCCCATCCGCTCGTAGTCCGCGGCGGTGAGCTCCTCGCCCACGTGAAGCATGTCCGCCAGCCGTCCGTGGTGCTCGCGCGGGAGACCGACCCACAGATCCGGCAGGCCCAGGGGCAAGGCGATGCGCTGCCGCACGAACTCGCCGTAGCTCCTGCCCGAGCGGCGCTCGATGATCTCGGCGACCACATACATGCTCGACGAGGGGTGGTAGATGCAGCGGCTGCCCGGCTCGAAGTTGAGGCGCCACTGCGCGAAACGCTCGAGGCGCCTGTCGCGGTCGAGGAATTCCTCGGGCCGGAACGGCGCCGCCGGGAATCCAGCCGTATGGATCAGGAGCTGCTCGACGGTGACGACGTCCTTCCCGTGGGTCCCGAACTCGGGAACGATGTCCGCGACGATCTCGTCGATGCGGAGCTTGCCCTCCTGGATCAGCAGCCAGGCCGCGGCGGAGGTGAGCGCCTTGGTAGCGGAGAAGATGCAGTAAAGGGTGTCGTTGGTGGCGGGCGCCAGGGCCCCCTGGAACGTTGCAGTTCCGACCGTCTGCATGCCGGCGATCCGGCTGTTGCGGGCGACGGCGATCTGGCTGGACGGCAGTAGCCCCTCGCGGACCTCCTTCTCGGCGCGATCGAAGACTGCGGCGAGCTTCGCGGAATCGATGCCGATGCTCTCTGGGCTCTCGGCGAAGAAGCTGTGATCGGGCATGGGGGCAGCCTATCACGATCCGGTGGCGGCGCAGGGCCCTATGGCCCGGTCGTCTGCCGCGCGGCGATCTCCCGCCGAAGCTCCGCGGCCTGCTTCGCGACGGAGGCCGCGCGCGGATCGCCGGGCTTCGACCGCGACGCCTGCGCTTCCGCCAGCTCCAGCTCGACGGTCGCCTCGCGGTAGCGACCGGCGCGGAAGAGCGCCTGCGCGAACAGGATCCGCACGCGCGGGCGTTCGGGTGCCGCCCGCACCGCAGCGCGGTACTCGGCGAAGGCAGCCTCTGGTCGCGCGGCGTTCTCGAGCACCCGGGCGAGGTTCACGCGGTAGCTCGCGTTGTCCGGATCTGCGTCGATCGCGCGGCGCAGTTGACGGCGCGCGTCGTCGCTGCGACCGCCGAGCGCGTACGCGACGCCCAGGGAATCGTTCACCTGGGGATGACCGGGCCGGAGGACCTGGGCGCGCTCGAGGTGCTCGGCCGCCTGCCACGCCAGCGGCATGGCGCGTGCCGGGTTCCGGGTCGCCAGGCCGAGGAAGTACTCGCCGGACTTCTGGTGGGCGATCCACGAGTCGGGGTACTTCGCGGCGGAGTCGAGCGCCAGGGCGCCGTCATTCGTGAAGGCGTGGCTGCGCTGCCAGGTGAGCGCGAAGAAGACACCGACCACCGCGACGGCGGCGACCCGCGCGAGCAGCGGCTGGCCGCGGATGCCGGTACCTGGCGCGACGTGGCCCGCGCGCTCGAGCCAACCGACAGCGGCATGGACGACGCCTGCAATCAAGCCGATGGTGGCAAGGTACTGGAAGTGGTCGGCCATCAGCGAGAAACGGTGGTAGAAGATGTCGAAGAAGCCGAGCACTGGGAACATCATGACGAGGTAGTAGCCGACAGCGAGCAGCGGCGTGCGGCCCCAGCCGTTGCGTCGCCAGACGAGGATGGCGACCAGGGCGACGAGCACCAGATCCGGGAGTGCCGCGACCCACGTATTCGGTTCGACCGGCGGGGAGGGATAGAAGAACGCGAGCTTCGCCGGAACCAGCACCTTCGCGGCGTGGAAGGCCACCACCCAGCCCGCGCGCAGCGCCCGTTCGAGCGGCGCGGCCGCGTACGCACCGCCGCTGGCGCCGGTTACCGATGTCTCGTACCCCACGGTCACGAGCGCCATGGCGCCGGCCATCGCGAAGAACGGCGCGATCCGGCGCGCCCGCGCCCAACTCCACGCCTCCCGACGCGCCCACCCGATCCCGATTACCACGACCGGAAGCATCACGGTGGAGGTCTTGCTGAGAAGCGCAGCACCGAAGAGCGCGAGGGACGCCGCGTAGCGCGAGCCGCGTCGCCCGTCCTCCCAAGCCAGCAACGCCAGCAGGTAGAAGAGCCCGGACAGGACGTTCTTGCGCTCGTAGATCCACGCCACCGATTCCACGTTGACCGGGTGCAGCGCGAAGATCGCCGCCGCCAGCGCCGCACCGCGCACGCCGAGCCGCCGGAGCAGCTGCCACACCAGCAGCGAGTTGAGGGCGTGCAGCAGCAGGTTGATCGCCCGGTAGCCGGCCGGCCGCAGCCCCCACACCTGACGCTCGAGCCAGAACGACGTGTACGTCAGGGGCTGGTATTGGTCGAGGGGCGCGAAGCCGTCGGCGGCGTCCGGAAGCCAGATGCTCGCGAGACCGGCGGGGCCGACCAGCTTCAGGTTGGTGACCAGAGCGTCCCGATCGGACATCAGGAAGTCGCCGCGGAGCGAGGGCCCATACGCCGCCATCAGCACAGCGAGGCAGACGAGAGCGATGCTCCAGCGGGGCCAGGTCGCGCGCGGGTCGGCGGCGTCTCCCATCCTCTTAGTCGACGTATCCCACGGCTCTCAGCGCGTCCAGGGTCTCCGCATCCAGCTCCCGAGCGGCCGCTTCGCCCGCCTTCCGGTCTCCGAGAGCGGCGTCCGGATCCGGGACGTAGACGGCGAGCTCCCGCTCGAGCAGGCGCAGGAACTCGTCCTCGGATCGGCTGCGCCGATCCGGCGGAAACAGGTCCGCGGTCTCACCCGGATCCTCGGCCACGTTGTAGAGCTCGTGCCGGCCGTCAGACGACCAGATGAAGCGAAAGCCGTAGCGCTCGACGGCCCGGAGCCGGCGCTCGAACGGCGCGACGAGCGATGAATGCTGCCCCTGCCCGTCCGCGGAAAGGAGCGACAACACCTGGTCCGGGTAGTAGTACTCGGAGAAGATCGACTGGCGCCCGTTCCCGTCTTGCTGCGAGAGGAGGTCGACTGCGCCGTGGGCGAAGCGACCGGGGTCGACTCCCGCCGCGTCCAGGATCGTCGCGAAGAGATCGACGAGCTGGCCCTTGCGGCGATCGATCTCGCCGGCGCGTGCGCCGGCAGGCAGGTGGATCATCAATGGCACCCGGACCGCGGTGTTGTACAGGCTGAAGAAATGTCCCACCAAGCCGTTTTCTCCGAAGTGCTCGCCGTGATCGGAGGTGATCACGATCAGTGTATCGTCGTAGAGCCCCTCCCGGCGGGCGATCTCGAGCAGGCGCCCGACCTCGGTGCTCAGATACGCGAGGCCGGCATCGTAGAGATCCGACAGGATGTCGAGCTCCGCCTGCGAGAACGGCGCCCCCGCGTAGTGCTCCTTCCAGCCGCGGTTCCCGAGCTTGATCGCGTCCGCCGGATCCACACTGGAATCGATGAAGCGACCGAGAAACGGCTGAGGTGGCGTGTGCGGGTCGTGGGCATCCATGTAGTTCAAGAACGCGAAGAACGGTCGCTCGCGATCGGAACCGGCGAGAAAGTCCACGAAGGCTTCGTTCACGGGATGCGGTCCGTTTCCCGACGGCGCGAACCGCCGCCCGCGCCACGTCTCGACGAAGCCCCGGAAGCCCTGCGTGAGGTTCGACGCGCGCCCCATCAACGGGTTGGCCGAGGCCGCCCAGGTCTCGTAGCCAGCGTTGGCCAGGATCTCCGCCAGCGTCGCGAACTCCCGCCGCAGCCAGATGTGTTCCTGCGTGGCGCCGTGATCGATCGCGTAGTGTCCCGTGAATAGAGACGCGTGGCTCGGGACCGTCCACGACGACGTCGCGTAGAAGCGGTCGAAGCGGATCGACTCGGCGGCGAAGGAATCGAGCTCCGGCGTCGTGGCGCGCGGATAGCCGTAGGCGGAGAGCCGATCGACGCGCACCGTGTCGAGCACGATCAGCAGGACGTTCGGCCGCCCGGACACCCCCGTCGGCGGGAGACGCTCGAAGACGAACAGACCCAGGAAGACGAGGCCCAGGATCAGCGCCGCGTTCGAAACGGCAACGCGCAGGGCGGCAGCCGCGGCGCCTTGCCGCTTCGCGAATTGCGAGAGCACGGCAAGCGCGACCGCGAGAGCGGCATAACCGACGAGGACCGCCAGACCGGAACCGGATGCGAACCAGCCCCCGCGCAGCCCCACCTCGACGCCGACGGGGAGGCAGAGGACCCACCATGCCGCCACCTCGAGCGCGGCGCCGGTGCGGTCGCCCGCCCGACCGGCCAGCCAGGAGAGCAGCGATGCGGGCAAGGCGGACGCCAGGCTGAGGGCGAGACAGGCCAGGACCGCGGCGACCCAACGGCTGAGGGCGAGACCCAGCAGACCGTGTGCGGCGTAACGCTCGGCCGAGATCTCGCCCAGGGCAACCGCGCTCCCGACCGAGACGCCGATCAGGACAGCCGCAGCCAGAACACCCCGCACGCGATTCACCGCCGAATGATAGCGGCGCGTCGCGGCCGGAGACCCGCCTGCGCGGCGGCTCGGGGCGCGATGGCATCCAGAATGTGATGCAAAATCAAGGAGATCCGTAGCCGCGCACCGGATCGTCCGCGGCCCCGGCAAGACGCGTGGGGCCGCGCCCTGTCCACCGGCGCAGAATCGATCTACCCTTCTCGGTGCATGGAAGCGTGGTCCCCGACGCGCAAGCGGTCGGCGGCGATGCTGGCAGTCGCCGTCCTGCTGTTGGTTCCCGGTAGCGCTCTGTCCCAGAACCTGCCGTGGGAGGTGACGGTCGCCGAGATCGAGGCCGGGCGCCTGCGAAACCTGGCCGAGCGCCTCAACAAGCAGTACCTGCTCTACCAGCTGCGCCTCGGCGAGGTCCGCAAGGAAGACATCATCGAGACGGCGACGCGAATCGATCGCCTGATCGAGGCGCTCGAGCGCGGCGTCCCGTCCCGCTCGATCCCGGCCCCGTGGAACGAGACCCTGCGTGCCCGGATCACCCGGGTCGACACCGCGTGGGGCCCCCTCCGCAAGATCGCCGTGGCCAGCCCCTACGAGCTGATGCGCGTTTCGCGCCAGTTCGCCCCGGCGGC
>JBHHVG010000157.1:0-6945 GCA_046754165.1 Myxococcota bacterium | reverse complement strand
CGCGTGGCGGTCTCCGATCCGATTCCGCCGCCCCCCGAGGCCGGCCCCGCCGAGCTGCTGCCGCCGCCGGCCCCCCCGCCGCTCGCGCCGGCCGAGGCGGCTGCGCCGTCGCGGATCGCCTCGGCTCCGGCGGAGCCGAGCGACGCGGACGTGTTGGGTGCTGCCAGCGACGAGGACCTCGCCGTGGTCCTCGATCTCGAGACCGTCGAGGACCTCGACCTCCTCGCCAACCTCGATCTGCTCGAGCGATGGCTCGTGATAGAAGAGGGTGCCGCGGGATGAATCGCTTCTTCGCGATCCTCGCGGCGGTCTGCCTGATCGCCGGAGTCCGGGCCGGAGCGGTCCGTGCCGACGAGGCCGGTCCGCGCAGCGACGGCCCGCGCATTGGCGCGCCCCGCAACTCCGGCGAGCACCCGCGGAATCTGCGCGAGCGCTGGCGTGGCGCCACGCCGGAGGAGCGCAGGCGGATGCAGCGCGCGTTTCGCGAGCGCCTGCAGAATGCCAGCCCCGAGGAGCGCAAGGAGCTCTACCAGCGCTTGCGCCACTACGAGCGGAGGGCGACACCGAAGCAGCGCGAAGCCATCCGCGAGCGCCTGCGCGAGACCTTCCGCTCCCTGCCTCTGGAGAAGCAACGCGAGATCCGAAGACAGATGCGGTGGCGCTTCCAGGAGTTCGCGCCCGACCGTCGCCGAGGCCGGCCGCTGGCCCGCCTGGGTCCCGAGGAGCGGCGACGCCTGCGCGAGCACCTCGCGTCCCTGTCTCCGGGGGAACGGAGGGAGCTCCGCGCGAAGCTCCAGCACTTCCGCTCCCTGCCCGCGGCAGAGCAGCAGGAGCTGCGCGAGCGCCTGTTGCACTTGCGTTCCCTCGACCGGAAGGAGCGGGAGGGCATTCGCGATAACGCCATCCGCTGGCGCTCGCTGCCACCGGAAGAACGCGAGCGCCTTCGCGCGGCGTGGGAGCGCCTCCAGCGACTCAGCCCGGAGGAACGCCGCCGCGTCCTCGACGAGGTCGCACCGGCCCCTCCGACCGACGATCCGGCGCGCTAGCCTTCGGGCCAGCGCACCGCGGTGCCGCGAGACAGGGCCGGACATGGCAGAGATCTTCACCGTCGAGACCCAGCAGGCCAAGCAGAGCATCGACGTCACGGAGCGGGTGGCCGAGGCGGTGCGCGCCGACGGCGCCGACGGCGGCCTATGCCACGTGATGACCCTGCACTCCACGGCCGCGATCGTCATCAACGAGAGCCACGACCCGAACATCGGGATCGACCTCATCGACGCGCTCGACCGCGCGATTCCGGACCACGCCGGCTGGCTCCACGACCGCGTCGACGACAACGCCCACGCGCACATCAAGGCCGCCATCCTCGGGCCGTCGGAGCTGATCCCGACGAACCGCGGAGAGCTCGTCCTGGGGACGTGGCAGCGCATCCTGCTCGTGGAGCTCGACGGCCCGAGGAAGCGACGGGTGTCGGTGCAGCTCCTGACGCAGCGCTAGCTGCGGGACCCAAGGCCGCTGCTCCCGCCGCGGAGTCGACAAACCCGAGAGCGGGCACCCAGGTCGGCCGAGGCCACACGCCAGGTACGCCTCGTCCTCGGTAACGGCACGCACGCTTCGCGGCGGAAGAGACGGAGCCACGGATCCCGCCGTGTACCCCCGATCCCGTTGCGTCCGGCCGAGAGGGGTCGCCCGGACGCCCGAGGAGACCTCGGCGTACCTCAGCGTGGTGCTTTCCGGGTCGGGCTGCTAGCTCCCGACGAGGCGGCGGAGGGCGCGGGTGCCGCCGCGGAAGTTCGACGCGTCGAATCCCTCCGCGCGCATCCGCTCCGCCAGGTGCGCGCTCTTGAGCCCGTACTCGCAGTAGAGCACGTAGCTCTGGCCTCGCTCGAAGCTGGGATAGGCCTTCATGGCCTCGGCGAAGTCCAGCCACAGCGCCTCCGGGTAGTGCCAGCTCGTGTATTCGCGCTTCGTTCGCACGTCGATGACCGTGGCATTCGCCGGGATCTTCTCGATCTCGAGCTCCGGGATCACGAGCTCCTCGACATCCGCACCCCGCAGGTCGATCACGTCGCGCTCGCTGACGCAGCGGTCGAGGAGCGAAAGGTCGAGCCTCGCTTCCTCCTCGAGAATCGCGTTCCGGGTCGCCGCCGTCGCAGGCCTGCTCGGCACCATGTCGCAGTACTCTCCGACCACTTTGCTGAGATCGAAGGTTCCGATGCGTTCGGCTGCCGCGATGATCTCCTCCTTGTGGAAGCCCACGAGGGGTCGGAGGATCGGCTCCGTCGTGGCCGCAGAGATCACGGCGAGATTCTGGAGCGTCTGGGAGGACACCTGGCCGACGGCTTCTCCGGTGACTATGGCCGCGGCGCGTCGCTCCCGCGTCACGCGCTCGGCGGCGCGCAACATCGAGCGTTTCAACAGGATCTGCCAGTAGCGCGCCTGGGTGCGGGCCTTGAGCTCCTCGACGACCGGCGCGAACTCGACGGTGTGGAAGCGCGGGTGGTCGCCGTAGGACCAACGGTCCGCGAGCACCTTCGTCACGCGCAGCGTTCCGAGCCGGTGGGTGGCGCCTCCGAGGTTGCAGAAGACGTAGTCGAGGCACACGCCCCGCCGCAGCAGGTGCCACGCCGCCACCGCCGAATCGAAGCCACCGGAGACGAGCGCCACGGCACGCCCCTCGACGCCCAGGGGCAGCCCGGCCTGGGCCTGGATCGTGTCCGAGAAGAAGAAGACCTCGCCGTTGGACATCTCGAGATGGACCGCGGTCTCGGGGTGATCCAGGTCGACGCCGGCCGAGCGCGGCAGCAACGCCGCGCCGAGCTCCCGCATCACATCCTTCGAGCGGATGTCGCCGGGCCGCCGATTTCCCACGTGACGAGCGCGGACCGCGAAGCGCTTGCCGCGCACGACGTCGCCGAACAACCGGCTTCCGTGGTCGACGATCGTCTCGAGGTCGTCTGCGGTTCGTCGCTCGGCGAGGGACAGGGACTGGATCCCGAAGACCCGGGTCAGAGCGTCCGCGGACGCATTCTTCGGGAGCGTGACGAAGATGCGATCGTGGGAGGTCTCGATGCGTGGCTCGATGCCCTCCGACTCGAGCGCGTCCCGCAGGTTGTGGAGCAGCCGGCGCGTGAACTGGTAGCGGGTGGCGCGCGCCTTGGTGGAGAGCTCTCCGGAATAACGGAGTACAGCGAGTTGTGTCTGTGTTTCGGCGGCCATGCGTCCACCTGGATTCGGATCGCCTCAGCCCCCGGTACACGCGCGGTAGATGGTTCCGATCACGAACAGCACCACCCACAATACGGCGATCGGCGAGAACGGGAAGCGCCTCGGCTCGACCTCCTCCTCGCTGGGCATGGCGGTCTGCAGCTCGATCGGGATCGACTCGTGCTGCGGCATCAGGCGGTGCCCGGCGGAGGGCGACGGCTCGCGCGCGACGCGGCGTCCACAGTGCAGACAGTGACGCGTGCCCAGCGGGAATGTCACGTTGCAATGGTGGCAGTAGACCTGGAAGCTCGGTTGGGAGTCCTGATTCAGCATGGACGGTGGATGGTATCGAATTCCCGTCGGACCGCTCCGCGGCGAGCGGGCGGATCGTCCCCGGAACGGCGGTCTTCCTCTCCGTTGCTACCGTCCCTCCACCATGGCGGGCAAGGTCCGAGTGCAACGCGAGGGCGGGATCGGCTGGGTCGTATTCGAATACCCGGAGCGCCGCAACGCCATCACCGAGGACATGTGGGAGGCGATCCCCGAGGCGGCCCTCGAGCTGAACGAGGATCCGGCGGTGCGCGTCGTCGTGTTGCGCGGCGCCGGCGAGGTGGCGTTCGTGTCCGGCGCGGACATCTCGGAGTTCGACCGCCGGCGCAACGCCTCGAACTCGAGCGCCTACGACGAGCTCAACGGCCGGGCATTCGCGGCGCTGATCGGCATCGACAAGCCGGAGATCGCCATGATCCACGGCTTCTGCGTGGGCGGAGGCGCCGCCATCGCCCTGTGTGCGGACCTCCGCTACGCGGCGGACGACGTGGAGTTCGGCATCCCGGCCGCCCGCCTCGGTCTCGGCTACAGCGCTGGCGGCGTCGCAATGCTCCTCCGATTGGTCGGCCCGGCCGTGGCCAGCGAGATCCTGTTCACGGCGCGCCGGCTGCGCGCCGACGAAGCGCTGCGCGTGGGCCTGCTGAACGCCGTCCACCCGAAGTCCCTGCTCGAGGCGCGCGTGAAGGCGACCGCGGAGTCGATCGCCGGCAACGCTCCGCTTGCGGTGTGCGCCGCCAAGCAGGCCGTCCGCGACCTCGGCCAACCGGAATCCGCGCGCGAGCCCGGCAGGATCCACGCGGCGGTGCGCGCCTGTCTCGAGAGCGACGACTACCAGGAGGGAATTCGCGCCTTCCTCGAGAAGCGTCGGCCCGACTTCCGCGGCGTCTGAGGCGGTGCGCCGCGCGGTGTTCCTCCCGCTGCTGCTGTCGCTCGCCGGGGGCTGCGCGACCGGCGACACAGTCGCTCCGATCCTCCAGCGCGGCGAGCTGGCCCTGGCCTCCGGCGCGTCCGAGGACGCCGCAGACGCGTTCGCGAGCGCGCTCGCCATGCAGCCCCGGAACCGCCAGGCGCTCCGCGGCATGGCCCGCAGCCGGCTGGCGCAGGGAGACGGTGAATCGGCCCTGCGGATCCTGGCGGAGCTCGAGAACCTGGACCCCGCCTACTTCCGCTCTCACGCCAGAGCGGAACGCCGACTGGCCCTGCACCAGGCGGCTCGGACCCGGATGTGGAGGGGAGACGCCGGCGGCTCGCTGCGGCTTCTCGACGCCCTTCGGGAGATCGAGCCGGAGCGGGACGCGGCGCTGCGGGACCTGCGTTTCCGCGCGCTGATCGCCGAGAGCGGCCGCCTCCAGGTGGCAGGTCGCCCGGCCGCGGCGGCGGTGTACTTCCGGGAGGCCACCGGCTCCGGCCGCGTCGTCGGCGACACGGCGGCGGTGCTGGCCGAGGCGTTGATCGAGATCGGCCGCGCGAGCTTGGCCGTCAGCGTCTTGTCCGATGCGCTCCGCGGGAGACCGGAGGACGCGCGCCTGTCGGCCTTGATGGACCGGGCCCTCGACCTGCTCTACCCGGATTCACCCTGACCACCCGGAACCGGGCTCGCGCCGGCGGCGCTGCGTAGGGGATTCACCGCCCCGAGCGCGAAATCGCCGCCAAGAGAGCGCTTGTCGCCTTGCGACGGGTGGATGAACCCCCCACACTACACGCCACGGGAGAGAGCGCTGGATCCCCTGAAACGACGGGGAGCCCGGGGATCGCGTCGCACGGTGCGTCTCCGGCCCGTGTTCGCATTCATCGAGGTTCACGGAGGAACGCATGGAGCGAAGATCCATTGCACGTGGGGTGACTTCGGCAATCGCTCTGGTCGCGATTCTAGTGGGCTGTCAGCAGACGGCGCCGGTGACGGGCGGCGAACCGGAAGGCGAGTTCACGCCGGACACGGGTGAGGTCGAATCGGTCGAGTCGGTGGAGCTTTCGGAGCTGAAGACCATCTACTTCGACTTCGACCAGGCGAACATTCGAGCCGACCAGCGCGCCGAGCTGCAGGCGGACGCCAAGGCCATCGAGGCCCAGCCGGACCTCGGGGTCGTCACGCTGCAGGGCAACTGTGACGAGCGCGGCAGCGAGGAGTACAACCTCGCGCTGGGAGACCGCCGCGCCGCAGCCGTGAAGACGTACCTGGTCGATCTCGGTGTTTCCGCGTCTCGCCTGCGCACCGTGAGCTTCGGCGAGTCGAAGTCGGCGGTGGCGGGCCACGACGAGTCGGCGTGGAAGTGGAACCGCCGGGTCGATTTCGCCGTCACGCGCTGACAGCGGTTCTTCCCCTGCATCGTTGACCGCCCCTCGGGGTGGGTGATACCGTCGGTGCCCTCACCCCGCACCGAGGTACCCCCCATGGCACAGGTCCACGGCGGCAAGCTCGCCGCGCGCGCCCTCAAGGAAGCCCGCGTCGAATGCATCTTCACGCTGTCCGGCGGCCACATCATGCCGCTGTACGACGGCTGCGTGGAGCAGGGCATCAAGATCGTCGACGTCCGGCACGAGCAGGCCGCCGTTCACGCGGCCGACTCCTGGGCCCGCTGCAACCCGGGCAAGATCGGTGTCGCCGCCATCACGGCGGGGCCCGGTGTCACCGACGGCGTGACGGGGATCGCGAATGCCTGGCGCGCCAACTCTCCGATCCTCGTCTTCGGCGGCCAGGGCCCGTTCGAGAACCTGCGCCGCGGCTCTCTGCAGGAGATGGACCACATCGGCGTCGTGCGTCCGATCACGAAGTTCGCCGACTCCATCTACCAGACCCACCGGATTCCCGAGTACGTCGAGCTGGCCATTCGCCACGCCGTGTCCGGGATCCCAGGCCCGGCCTATCTCGAGATCCCGATGGACATCTTCATGGGTTCGGTCGAGGAGGAGACGGCTCCGGTTCCGCGCATCCGCACCGAGTCGCCGCGCCTGTCGCCGGACCGCAGCGAGGTGCGGCGGGCCGTCGAGCTGCTGGCGGCTGCCGAGCGGCCGATGCTGATGGCCGGCACCAGCGTGAAGTGGTCGCGGGCCAGCGAGCAGCTGAACCGCTTCATCAGCGAGATCCATGTGCCCACCTACACCAACGGCATGGGGCGCGGCACGGTTTCGCCGACCTCTCCGGAGTTCCTGCTGCGGTCGCGGCGCGAGGCGCTCCAGAAGACCGACTGCATCGTCCTCGCCGGCACGCTGCTCGACTTCCGCATGCGCTTCGGGCAGACGATTCCGAAGGACGCCAAGGTCATCCAGCTCGAAATGGATGCGACGTTGATCGGTCAGAACCGCCAGTCGGACGTCGGCCTCGTCGGCAATCTCGCCAACTCCTTCGAGCTGCTGTACGAAGAGATCAAGCACGTCGGCGCCACCATCGACTTCTCGGCCTGGCGCGAC
>JBHHVG010000156.1:0-6947 GCA_046754165.1 Myxococcota bacterium | reverse complement strand
CACTCGACGGCGATCGCCGCGCCGCCCTTGTCCGCCAGGCTCGCGGTGAACCGCCTGGGCTCGCTGCCTTCGGTCATCGCGTCGAACTGTGTCCACCAGCCGTTCTCGGACTCGGACGGAATGAACGACACCGCCTCCACGTCGATCAGCGCGTCGCGGGCGACGCCCAGCAGCGCGCCGGCGGCGGGATTGGCGTCTACGATTCGCCCGGAGTTGGCGTCGATGGCGAGGAAGGCGTCGCAGATGCGGTCGATGGCCGCCAGCACCGCGCGCCGCCCGGCGCGAGGTGCGCCGCGCTTGCGCCGTCCGCCGTTGGTGGCACGCAGGGCGTTCCGGAAATTCAACATCAGCGGCTCGAGGGCACTGGCGACCCGCTCGCCGTGGTCGCCGGCGACCCGGGCCGCCGCGTCGCACCAGGCTGAGAGCAGCGCGGTGGCGCGGCGCTCGTTGGGCCGCCGTCCATCGAGGGCCGGCTGGTCGGAGCTTCCGTGGCGCAGACTGGCCGCCGCGTAGGAGCGGAAGCGGCGCAGCACCTCGGCTTCGGCGCTCGCGGGAGCGGGTGCGGCCGGGCCGAGCTGTGCCTCCATGTCCCGTTCGATCCGTGCGCGACGGGTGATCATCCACGCGGCGATCTCGGCGTCTCCGGGCACGCCGGAAGTCTACACAGTTGCGCAGCGATCGTCCCGTTTCCTCAATCGCGGGTCCGGATGTGCCGATGGATTGGGCGATATGAACCCCGAGCCCGGTCGGCGCCGCGTCCTCCTCACCCACGCCAGCCCCGACTGCTTCAGCTCCGTGAGCCGGTCGATACTCGCGCGGCTCGGCTACGGCCTCTACACGCCGGAGGAGTTTGCGGCGTCTCCGGCTGCGGCCAACGGAGACCTCCCCGACCTTCGAATCGTGGATGAGCGGAACATGGCCGAGGTCCCGGAGGACGGGTCGCCCTCGATCCCGATCATCGTGCTGACCGGTCGACATGGGGTGACGGGCGCCGACCCGCGAATCGTAGGCGCGCTCCGCCGACCCGCGGGTCTGCACGAGCTCTATCGGCTTACCCAGGAGGTGCTGGAGGAGACGCCGCGCGCGACGCCGCGCGTCCCCACGCACCTGCCTGCGCATTGTCGCCGAGAGACCGCGGAGTGGCGCGGCGCGGTTCTCTCGCTCTCCGAGAGCGGCTGCCTGCTGCGCAGCACAGAGCCCCAGATGCTCGGCTCGACGATGACGCTTTCGCTCACGTTGCCGCGCAGTGGCCTGCTCTCCGTCGACGCGGAGGTCTCCTACCAGCTCCTGCCCGATCTCGGGCTCACCTTCCACGCCACGTCGCCTTCGGACCGGGCCGCGATCCGCAGCTTCATCGAGCACACGCTCTCCGACTGAGACTCGGTCGGGGGCGATCGCATCAGCCGCCCGGTAGAATGCATCTCGCCGCCACCGCGAGGCGGAGGAGACCCCGTGAGTTTCGACGAATTTCGCCGGCTCGACTTGTTCGCGCCCACGCCGGAGCACGCACTCCTGGCGGAGACCCTGAAGGCCTTCGTGAGCCGCGAAGTCGAGCCACAGGCCGCGGACCACGACCGCCGCGAGGCCTTCAACCACGACCTGTTCCGCAAGGCCGGAGAAATCGGGTTGCTGGGCGTCACGCTGCCCGAGGAGTACGGCGGCGCGGATCTGGCGGCGGTCGGCGCGGTGCAGGTGTGCGAGGCTCTCTCGACCGCCGACCCGGGCTTTGCCCTGGCGGTGCTCGCCCATTCGATCCTCTTCGCCCAGAACGTGAACGTCAACGGCACCGAGTCCCAACGAAAACACGTGCTGCCGCGCGCTGCGTCGGGAGAGTGGATCGGCGGCATGTGCATGACCGAGCCGGAGGTCGGTACCGACGTGCTGAACATGCGCACCCGAGCGGTGCGCGACGGCGACGACTACGTGATCGACGGCACCAAGACCTTCATCACCAACGGCGGCGTCGACGAGAAGACCCTGGGAGACGCCTTCGTCGTGTACGCTGCCACCGGCGACCGCGTCGTCAGCGCCTTTCTGGTGGAGAAGGGGACGCCGGGCTTCGAGCTGGGCCAGAAGTGGACGGACAAGCTCGGTGTGCGCGCCTCCTTCACGGCGGAGCTGGTCTTCCGCGGCGTGCGGGTGCCGGTGACGAACCGTCTGGGCGACGAGGGCGCCGGCACCCTGGCGATGATGCGCAACCTCGAGATCGAGCGGCTCACCCTGGCCGCCATGTCGTTGGGCATTGCCCAGCGCAGCCTTCAGGTGATGGTCGGCTACGCGAACGAGCGCAAGTCCTACGGCGTTCCGATCCGCGAGCACGGACAGGTGCAGCGCTACATCGCCGAGAGCTTCGCCGAGTACCGCGCGGCGCGCTGTTTCGTGTACGACGTCGCCCGGCGGATGGATCTCGGCGAGACCGGTCAGCGCGCCGACGCCGACGCCACCAAGCTGTTCGCCGCCCAGGTCGGAAAGCGAGTCGCCGACGCAGCTATCCAGGTGCTCGGCGGCAACGGCTACATGGGCGAGTACGTGGTCGAGCGGTTGTGGCGGGATGCGAAGCTGATGGAGATCGGCGGCGGTACCCTCGAGGCCCACCACAAGAACCTCACGAAGGACCTCTGCCGCGACCCCTCGCTGCTTTACGGCTAGACGTGCGCGGTCAGCGGCGCTGCCGGCGGGAAGGCGGCGCGTCGATGCCCTGCTGGCGCTCGAGCTCCGACCAGCGCGAGTAGGCGGCCTCGGCCTCTTCGTCGAAGCCGATGCGCTCGGCGGCCAGTGCCAGCCCGGAGACGGCGCCGATGTCGTCGGGCGCGATCCGGACGGCGTTCCGGTAGGCGACATAGGCGTCGCTGGTGTTGCCGCGTTCGGTCTCGAGCTCACCGATCGTCATCCACACGCTGTACTCCCGGTGGTCCAGCTGCGCGTGCTCCCTCGGGTACGATCTTCCGGTCTCTCGCTCGTGGATTCCGAGCGCCTTGCGGTTCGCGTCGATGATCTCGCGAGCTTCGTCGAGGTGTCCCACGGCGGTGTTGACGTTGCCCGCCTTGGCGTAGATGTCCGCTGCCTGCAGGCGCAATGCGACGTTTCGGCGGTGCGACCGCACCGCGAGGTTGATCTCCCGGGCGGCTTCGTCGTAGCGGCCCTGCCTCGCGAGCGCCGCCGCGGCGGCCCCCGGATCGGGCGGCATCGAGCTGGCGCAGCTCGTCGCCATCACGGCGGCCATGAGCAGTGCGGCCAGCAGGGTGGGGCAGGGAATCGATCGGATCATCCGCGGGACCTCTCGCTTGCATATCGGTCAGCTTCGCGGGCCGTCTGACTGATTTCGCGCGCTCTTTGCAAACGCTCCTGTCGGAGGATCCGCCAACCGTGGCCGGCGCGCCATCCCCCGGCGCACCGGACGGAGGTTTCCCGCGCAGTTGCGCCGGAGCTGCGCACCGTCCCGCCGCCTCATGGACCCGGTCGGACCGGTCGATACGGGTTCTGCGCCGAGATTCGTGGATCCGGGGGGCCCCATATGATCATTCCCATCAGCCACGAGGAGACCCGCGTGCGGCGGCTCCCGTGGGTGACCTTCGGGATCATGGCCCTCTGTACGGCGACCCTCGTCCTGATGGACCTGCGCGGCGACGAGCACAGCTACGAGCGCTTCGGGCTCGTCCCAGCGAATCCCGGGCTCCTGGGCCTGGGCAGCCACATGTTCGTGCACGCTGGCTGGGGCCACCTGATCGGAAACCTGTTGATCCTGTTCCTGGCCGGACCCCCGCTCGAAGACCGCTGGGGCCGGCCGCTCTTCGCGGGCTTCTACCTCGCGGCGGGCGTGTTCGCCGGCGCTGTCTACGTGCTGATGTCGTCTGGCTCGAATCTTCCGATGGTGGGGGCTTCCGGTGCCGTGGCCGCGCTGATGGGCGCGAGCGTGCTCCGCTTCTGGTCCACGCGCATCCGCTTCTTCTACATCTTCTGGGCGCTGCGCTTCTTCTCGGGAACCTTCTGGGCGCCTGTGTGGGCGATGCTGCCGATCTGGTTCGTCTCCCAGCTCGCCATGATCGGCGTGAGCAGCCGGCTCGGCGTGGCGACCGGTGTGGCGTATTGGTGCCATGTGGGTGGCTTCGTCTTTGGTACGGGGGTCGCCTTTGCCATGCGGCACTGGCAGATCGAGGAGAAGTTCCTCCACTGCGTTCTCGACGCCAAGGTCACCGTCTCCCACAACCCGGTGATCGACGAGGCCATGGACCTCCGCATCCAGGGCGACGCCGAGGGCGCCTACGAGCTGCTGCGCGCAGCCGCAGAGGAGCAGGGCGACGATCCGGACATCGTGAGTGCCTACTGGGAGCTCGCCTGTGAGCTGCGTCGGGCCGACGACGCGGTACCGCAGATGGTCGTCGTCATGAAGCAGGGCTTCTCCCGCGGAGATCTCGACCTGGCCGTGCGCTGCTGGACGGACATCGCGGACCGCGCTTCCAGCGCCGAGGTGGACCGCCAGACGCTCGTGCGCCTGGTTCCGCTGCTGGTGGAACGCGAGGAGGAGCGGCGGGCGGTTCAGACGCTGCGGGAGATCGTGGCTTCAGAGCGCGGCCCGCTGAGCACGGGCATGGCCTTCCGCGTCCTCGACATGGCCAAGGACCTCGACCCGCCCACAGCGCTGGTCGCTGCGCGGCGCGCCCTCGAGATCGACGATCTGCCCGACGCGAAGCGCGAACGCATCCAGGCGGTGGCAGAGAAGCTCCGCGAGCGCTGCAAGGCGCTCCCGACGATCGCCGCTTCGAACCCGGAGCCCGGGCCCGCCGAGACGGTGACGCCGGGCGAGGGTGGGACGCAGGGAATGGGCATCCCGCTGGAGTACGAGCCGGTGTACGACTTCGCGCTGCCCTCCCAATCCGAAGAGTCCACCGATTCGATGGTCCGCGAGCTCGACGCGAGCGGATCGCTGGTGGAGAGCGACTCGGCGGCGGAGCTCTCGGACGACTCGGAACCCCACGAGCTGATGGCCGTCGCGCCCGCCCTGCCGAACCTGGCGTCGGCGCCGACTGCCGTGACCGAGCTCGAGGATGGGACGGCGTCCTACGTGGACCTCCCGATGCCCAAGCCGTTGTCTCAGCCGGTCCCGGGCGGCCGCGCCTTCGACAGCAGCGTGCACGCGCCCCTGCCGGACTCGCCGCTGCCCGATCCGATCCTTCCGGCTCCGATGGCGGAGGCGCCGGCGGAGCAGCTCGCTCTGGAGGCATCGGCCTCGATGGGCCGCTTCTTCGGCGTGAAGGTGATCGAGGCGGTGCCGGTGGATCTCGGCGACGACAAGCTGGTGTTGCAGCGTCCGGACGGCAAGCGCGCCCGCATCGCCTACAGGGCGATCTCGGCACTCTCCGTGGCGGCGGTCGGCGGTCTCGGCAGCAAGCCGATCCTGATCATCGACCTGATCCTGAACTGGGACGACCCCACCGCCGAGCAGCTCCAGCTGATCCGACTGCGCAGTGACGCCTTCGACGTGCGCTCCCTGATCTCGAGCGAGATGCGCTCGGTCGATGCCTTTCGCGCCCTCCAGGAGCAGCTGCTCGCGCGCACCGATGCGCAGCCCGTGCCAGACCGCGACGCCGTGCGCGGGCGGCCCTTTCGGAAGTACGCAGACATCGACCGCTACCAGCGCGAAGTTCTCGAAATCCAGGGCTGAACGCGCGACCTCCCGTCCACGGCGCCCACGTCGCGCGCTGGCACATCCTCGACGCGGGTGGGATGCTGTCTGGCTCTAGGCGAAACGCTTCAGCTCGCGCCGCGCGACCACCATCTTGTGCACCTCGTCGGGCCCGTCGGCGATGCGCAGCGAGCGGCCCTCACGCCACATGCGGGCCACCGGCGTGTCGTCGGTCATGCCGAGCGAGCCCAGGCATTGGATGACCCGGTCGAGCACCTGCATCATCATGTTGGGGACGACCACCTTGATCATCGAGATTTCCTGGCGCGCCGCCTTCTTGCCGTAGGTGTCCATCATCCACGCGGTCTTGAGGGTCAGGAGCCGCGCCTGCTCGATCTCCATGCGCGACGTCGCGATCCATTCTTGCACGAATTGCTTCTCGCCGATCGGGCCACCAAAGGCGACACGGTTGTTGGCGTGGCGGCACATGATCTCGAAGGCGCGCTCGGCGATGCCGACGGCGCGCATGCAATGGTGGATGCGGCCTGGGCCGAGGCGCGCCTGGGCGATCATGAAGCCGCCGTTCTCGGGGCCGAGGCAGTTGCTGACGGGAACCCGGCAGTTCTCGTAGCGGATCTCGCAATGGCCGCCGCCGCCGGCGTGCCCCATCACCGACACCGCGCGGATCAGGTTGAACCCGGGCGTGTCGGTGGGGACGATGATCTGGCTCTGGCGCTGGTGCGGCGGAGCCTTCGGGTCGGTCGCAGCCATCACGATGGCGAAGGCCGCTCCGACGGCGCCGCTCGTGAACCATTTGTGTCCGTTGATGACGTACTCGTCGCCGTCGCGGACCGCGGTGGTGCGCAGGCCCGTCGGGTCGGCACCGGAGACCTCGGGCTCGGTCATCGAGAAGCACGAGCGGATCTCTCCTTCGAGCAGCGGTTTGAGCCAGCGCTCTTTCTGCTCTTCCGTCCCGAACTCCGCGAGGATCTCCATGTTTCCCGTGTCCGGTGCGGCGCAGTTGAAAGCGGTGGACGCCAGCGGGCTGCGGCCCATGATCTCGCACAGGGGCGCGTACTCGGTGTTGCTGAGGCCCGCGCCGTACTCCTCGTCGGGCAGGAAGAGATTCCAGAGTCCGAGCTGCTTCGCCCGCGCCTTCAGCTCTTCGATCACCTTGGGCGTGTGGTGCGGGTCGCCGGACTCCGCGATCTGCTGCGCGGCTACCGGCTCTGCGGGATAGATGTACTCATCCATGAAGCGCTCCAGGGTCTCCTGCAGCAGCTTCACCTTGTCCGTGGGTTCGAAATCCATTGGGGCTCCAGAT
>JBHHVG010000155.1:0-6977 GCA_046754165.1 Myxococcota bacterium | reverse complement strand
GTCGCAGCCCTCGGCGGCGAGCTGGCGTGCCAGCTCGCGGCCCATTCCGGTGCCCCCGCCGGTGATCACGGCGAGCCGTCCGTCGAAGCGTTCCATCGATCGTCCTCCAGCGGAGGCCCATCCTACAGCGCCCGCAACGCCGCCGCCTTCCTCCAGCTATTGACATCTCCTATGACAATAGACACAGTGGAGGCAACCGTTCGAGGAGATTCCGCGTGTCCGACGTACCCGTCTATGTGATCGCCAATCTCGAGATCGAAGATCCGGAACGCTACCGCGAATACGAGAAGGGCTTCTTCCCGATCCTGAAGAAGCACGGTGGCCAGTTCTTCACGTACGACGACTCCGTCGAGACCCTCGAGGGCTTCGCCCCGCCCAAGGGCAGGATCGTGATTTTCTCCTTCCCCTCGGAGCAGTCGGCGCGCGGCTGGTTCGACGACCCCGACTACCAGGAGATCTCCGAGCATCGCCGCGCCGCGACGACGCTCAACTTCCTCACGATGGTCCACGGGCTGCCGCCTCGAACGTGACGCGGTATCGCGCCGTGCCCCACGCCAACAGAATACAGCAGAAAGGATCCCCCATATGCCGAGCGTCGTCGCCACGATCAAGGTGAAGGAAGACAAGATCGAAGAGGCCGTGGCCCTCGTGAAGGAGCTCTCCGCCGAGACCCTCTCGAACGAGCCCGGAACGCTGGCCTACGTGTTCCACCAGCGCGTGGACGAGCCCACGGTCTTCGTCGCCTACGAGAAGTACGAGAGCGAGGAGGCCTTCAAGACCCATTCGAAGAACCTGGCCTCCAAGGGCGCCGCCTTCGCGTCGATCCTGGCCGGGCCGCCCGAGATCCTGATGCTCGAGGAGGTCTGAGGGGCGTCCAGCGCCACGGGAGCCGCCGACGCCGGAGCTCTCAGGCGCCGAGCTTGCGCGCGTACGCCAACGCCGTGCGCGCGATCGGATGGACCTGACCCTGACCCAGGACGTGCGCGCTGGCGGCGGTTCCGTCGCGCACGCGGCCCAGGATCCCCTGGTAGATGGCCGCCGCCCGGAACAGGTTGTAGGTCACATAGAAGTCGAAGTGGGGGACGCCCGAGCGCCCGGTGTGGCGGCAGTAGGCGTCGACGGTTTCCTCAGCCGTCGGCAGCCCGCGTTCTCGCAGCGCGGCGTCGTCCAGGCCTTCGAGGGGGCTGGTCGGAACCATGCGCATCGCGATCCCGTAGGTGAGGTCGCCAAAGGGATGCCCCACGGTCGAGAGCTCCCAGTCGAGGACCGCGATCACCCGCGGCTCGGTCGGATGGACGATGGTGTTGTCGAGCTTGAAGTCCCCGTGAACGAGAGCGACCGAGTCGTCGTCCGGGATGTTCTCGGGCAGCCACTCCATCAGGCGCTCCATCTCGGGGACCGTCTCGGTCTCCGAGGCCCGGTACTGCTTGGTCCAGCGCCCGATCTGCCGCGCGAAGTAGTTTCCCGGTCTCCCGAAGTCGCCGAGTCCGAGCGTCTCGAAGTCTGCGCGGTGCAGGCGCGCCAGCGCGTCGATCAGCGACGCGTGGATGGCGCGTCGCTCCTCCGGGGTCTGGTCCGGCAGCAGGGGATCCCACAGCACGCGCCCCTCCACGGCCTCCATGACGTAGAAGGCGGTGCCGATCACTTCCGGGTCTTCGCAGAGCAGGTGTGCGCGCGGAGCCGGATAGTCGATCTGGTTCAGCGCGGCGATGACGCGGTACTCGCGGTCCACCGCGTGGGCCGACGGCAGCAGCTTGCCCGGGGGCTTGCGCCGCAGCACGAAGCGTCCACCGGGACAGCTGAGCTCATAGGTGGGATTCGACTGGCCGCCCTTGAACTGGCGCACGCTGAGCGGACGCACGAAGCCGGGGAGTCGATCGGACAGATAGTCCTCGAGCCCCCCGATCTCGAAGCGATGCGGCTCCCGAACGTCGCCGACGCCGCCGAAGCGCGCGTAGCCGCTCTCGCGCTGTGTCTCAAACGTCGCCATGCAGGCGCCGGTGCAGACGGTTCATGCCACCGATCCAACGGTCGTAATCCGCGGTCTTTCGGCGCACGTACGCGAGCACTTCGGGGTGTGGCAGGATCAGGAAGCTCTCGGAGGCGAGCCCTTCTACGACGGATTCCGCGAGCTCGTCCGGCTCCATCATCCCGTCGACGGAGGCTGCGCGCGTCCATGCGGCGTCCTCTCCGCCCGAAGTCATCGCGGTGCGCACGGCCTGTGGACAGAGCATCGAGACCTTGATGCCCTCGTGCGCGTGGGTCAACGCCAGCCACTCGCCGAAGCCGACGGCGGCGTGTTTCGTGACGCCGTAGGCGGCGATTCCGATCTGGTTGAGCAGCCCGGCCGCCGAGGCGGTGTTGAGGAAGTAGCCGCCGCCCCGTTCGATCATGCGCGGGACGAGGTGGCGGGCGGCGTAGACGTGGGACATCACGTTGACGTTCCAGCTGGCCAGCCATTCGTCGTCCGGAGAGCTGGGGGCCATACCCGTGCCGATCCCGGCGTTCGAGCAGAACAGGTCGATGGGTCCGATGTCGGCCTCGGTGCTTTCGACGACGGTGCGGATGTCTTCGTCGCGCGCGACGTCCGCCGTCATGGCGGTTCCGCCGTACTCCTTTGCGACCACCAGGGCGCCGTCCCGATCGATGTCGACGGACACCACGTGCTTTGCCCCCTCGGCCTGGAAACGCTTCACCAGCGCGCGCCCGATGCCGCTGGCGGCGCCGGTCACGACCACGATCTTCTCCTTCACGTTCATTCGTTCGGCTCCTCGTGCTCCCGCAGCCCGATGTCGCCCCGTCAGCGCCGAATGGCCGCGCTCGGGCGCCGTCGGAAGCCTACCGCACCGGGGATTGCGTCATACACTATGGCCTGCTTCGACCGGGCACCAAGAGCCCTTGTGCGTCGAGGGGAGGCGGGGTGAAGACCGCGATCCGCATCGGAGGTCCGGCCGCCGGCGGTGGAGAGGGCTTCGAGGCGAAGGTCCGCTTCGCCGTCGAGGCGGAGAAGCTCGGTGTCGACCAGGCCTGGAGCGCTGAAGCGTGGGGGATGGACGCCGTCGTGCCCCTGGCGTTCCTCGCCGCGCGTACCGAACGCCTGAAGCTCGGCACCGGGATCATGCAGGTGTGCGCGCGAACGCCCGCCTCGACCGCCATGACGGCGCTGTCCATGGCCGGCGTCACACGCGGGCGTTTCCTCCTGGGCCTCGGCAATTCGGGCCCGCAGGTCGTGGAGGGGCTCCACGGCCAGCCCTTCGAGCGTCCCGTCGCGCGTCTGCGCGAGCTCGTCGAGATCGTCCGCATGGCGTTGCGAGGCGAGAAGCTCGAGTACGACGGCCGCGAATTCGTGCTGCCGCGCCCCGGCGGCGATGGCAAGGCGCTGCGCATCGCGCAGCCGCCCAGCGACGTTCCCATCTATCTGGCAACCCTGGCGCCCAGGGGGCTCGAGCTCACCGGCGCGATCGCGGACGGCTGGCTGGGCACGTCCTTCACGCCGGACGCTCCCGAGGCACACCTCGATTTCCTCCGGCGCGGCGCCGAGCGGGCCGGGAGAGGTCTCGGTGACCTCGCCCTCAACGTCGGCGCGACCGTCGCGTTTACCGACGACCCCGAGCGATTCGATCCGCCGCTGAGGAAGAACCTGGCGTTCCAGCTGTCGGCGATGGGATCGCCCACGGTGAACTTCTACAACGACGCCTACGCCCGCGCCGGCTTCCGCGACGCCTGCCGGGAGGTGCGCGACCTCTGGCTCGCCGGCAAGCGCCGGGAGGCGGCCGAGGCCGTGCCCGACGAGATGATCCGGCAGACGACGCTCATCGGGGACGAAGCCCACGTTCGCCGCCGCATCCGCCGCTATCGCGACGTCGGGATCAACGAGCTCACCCTCCACCCGCAGGGCGGCGATCCCGCCGAGCAGCTCGACACGCTCGGGCGCGCGGTCGAGCTCGTTCGCGAAGAGGGCGGCTGAGCGGTCGCGGTGCGCCGATGAACCCGCTGCCGAACAGACCCTCGTGACGGCACCCAGGCCGTGGAGAAGCGGCCCGTGTATCCAGCGCGCGTTCAGCGCGACGACGGTCGCCGGGCTCATCTTCTGCGTGGCAGCGGGGTGGCTCTACCGCGACGTACTGCGCGACGGACCCGCATCCCACGTTCCGATCGTTCTGCCCGAGACGTTCGTCGACATGGCCATCGGCGACGTGATGATCGAGGCGTGGCTGGTGACGCGCAATGCCCGGACGCTCGCGCGGAGCCCGCGCCGACTCTTCGACGCCGAGTTCTGTGCTCCGATGGAGAATTCACTGACGCTCGGGATCCCGATGATCACGATGGGCCTCCTGGCTGTGCCCGTCCGCTTCGTGAGCTCGCACCCAGCCGTCGTGTACAACACGGCGATGGTGCTGGTCTACCTCCTCTCCGCGATGGCGATGTACCTGCTGGTACGGGAGTGGACCGGGATTCCGGCAGCGGGGATCGCCGCGGGCCTGCTCTATGCCTTCAATCCGATTCGCACCGGTCCGATCAGCATCCACCCCTCGGTATGGGACGCCTCGTGGTTCGTCTTCGCGCTGCTGTTCGCCCAGCGCTGGTTCGTCGCCGGGCGCTGGCGGGACGCGATCGGCCTCGGCGTCGCCTGCTCGCTCCAGATCGGGGCGAGCTTCTATCCGTTCCTGGCGGCGTTCTTCTTCGCGCCGATCTACGGGGCATGGCTCGGCGTGCGCTACGGCTTCGGGAAGACCCGGCCCGCGCAGTGGATCGCCGTCGCGGCGATGATCGTGGGCGCCGCGATTGCGGTGTTCGGGCCGTATCTCGACGCACGCGCCGCGACCGGCACGATCCTCCACCACGATACTCCCTACTATTTCGAGTGGTCCTATCTATTGCCGGACGGCCGGCTCTACGTCGGCCTGGGAGTCGTGCTCTTCGCGTTGCTCGGGTTGTTCGCGCCCCGCCGCTCCGGCTCGGGGATCGACGCGGACGTCCGCTGGCCGCTGGGAATCGGTGCGGCCGTCGTTCTGGTCATTGCCGGCGGCTCCTCTCACGACGACGCCCTGCGAGAATTCTGGGCCGATGCGCCGATCCGCATTCCCGACTTCTACCACTGGATCGCCGGATTCGTCCCGGGCCTGGACGCGGTGCGCGGCATCCTGCGCCTGACTTCGGTGGTGCTCGTGTCGCTGTGCGTTCTTGCCGGTATGGGAGCCGCGTGGCTGGTCAGGCGGTTTCCGGAGCGAAGACTCCTCGCGTCGTCCGCCGTGATCGTCATCGCGACCTTCAGCGTGCTGCCCGAGGCCACCTCGTGGAAGGCTCTGCGGGTCGAGACGAGCCGCGAGACCGCGGAGTTCTTCGAGGAACTGGAGAAGCTCGGGAACCGGGGTCCGCTCTTCGAGCTGCCGATCGTCGAAGGGAGGACCAACCTGAGCGAAAACCCGCGACGGGCGCTCGCCGTAGAGGTTCACGGACGCCGCACCTCGGCGTGCTATGCGTCCTACGTCTCGCCGCTGGCCGACACCCTGCGCGCCATCAGCCGGAAGCTTCCGGACGCGGCAGCGGTCGAGGAGCTTCTCGACCTGGGGTTCACGACGATCGTCCTCCACCGCTCGATTCCCAACCTGAAACGAGAGGCGGAGCGCCTCCGGAGCGCCGTGGATCGCCAGGGCGACACTGCGGCGCTCGAGATCCTGCACGAGACGGACCAGATGATCGCCTATGCGCTCCGCGTTGCGGACAGGCCGGCGGGAGAGCCGGAGGGGGCCGACGCCACGATTCGGTGATCGCCGCCATCGAAGCAGCCAGCCCTCAGCCGGGGTGCTCCTCCAGCCAGCCCGCGACGCGATCCGCGACGTCGTCCCGGGCCTCCTCCGGATCCAGGAGGTAGTGGTCGCCGGGAAGGAACTCCAGGCGCTTGTCCGCCGACGCCAGCAGCTCATGGATCTTCCTGGCGTCGCTCGGGAAGACCCCGGTGTCCGCCGTGCTCTGCAGGACGAGAGACGGAACCTCGATGCGCCGCAGGTGCGCGGCACCCCGGCACGGGGAGGACTCGAGGCTCCACATGGACAGCCAGGTGCGCAGCGAGTTGGCGTGTCCGATGCCGAACGGGCTGTAGTTCGCCCAGCGCGGATTCCCCGCGTAGCACAAGCCGATGGGGCGGTCCGAGGGATCGAGGGAGGCGTCGAGCAAGCGCAGGTCTGCCCAGGTGCGCGCCATCGTGAAGACCCGGTCGAACATTCCGTTCTCCTGGAGGCGCGCGAGCTCCGCGCGCACCCACGCGGTGATGCGGTGATTGCGCGCTTCCTGGGCCGAGCGGTAACGCGTCACGAAGTCCGGCGCGTAGGGCGGGCCATTCGCCTCGTCGTACATGTCGAGGGCCGGATCCAGCGAGGTGGGGTCGTTCTCGTCGACGACCGACGGATCCATCCACGCCGTCAGGACTTCCGGGCGCCCGGGATGGGCGTTGAGGGAGATGTAGAGGTCCGCCGGAAGAAGGCACTCGACGGCTTCCGGCAGCCCCCCGCCCGCCCGCGGCTCGAGGCTCGGTGTCACCGCTTGGGACTGGTAGGCGGCCATCAGCGAGCCGCCGCCGGAGTTGCCGAGGAGCACGACCTGCTCGACGCCCGTGCGCTGGCGCAGCCAGCCGACACCGACGCCGATGTCGATGAGGGCGTGCTCGAGCAGGAAGTAGGTCTCGTTGCCCCGATACCGTGTATTCCATCCGAGGAAGCCGTGGCCGCGCCGCGCCAGGTACTCGGCGAGGTAGTGCTCGCTGAAGTCCACGTTGTAGTGGGTCGCGATGAAGGCGGTGCGGGGTGCGTGGCCCGTCGGCGCGTAGTAGAGCCCCTGGCACGGCAGGAAGCCGGCCCCGTTCCGACCCGCGGTCGGCGAAGTGAGTGAAACGAACTCCCGGGTGATGCCGTCCATTCCCGCTGCGTCGACCTCCGTTCGTGATCCGGAGACCACACGCTAGCGCTCGATCGGGCAGC
>JBHHVG010000154.1:0-7016 GCA_046754165.1 Myxococcota bacterium | reverse complement strand
GCTCTGATCCTCGCGCTGGCTTTCTCCTTCCTCATCTGGTTCCTGCCGAACACCAAGGTGCGAGCTCCGGCGGCTGTGCTCGGCGGCCTGGTCGCGGGCTTCCTGGTGATCGCGGCGCAGAACGCCTACCTCGGCTTGAGCGTCGGCGCCGCCCGGGCCGACGCGCTCTACGGTCGCTTCGCCCTGATTCCCCTGCTGTTCGTGTGGCTCTACGTCTTCTGGGCGATCGTGCTATTCGGGGCGGAGGTCGCCTTCGCCTACCAGAACCTCGATCTCTACCGCCGCGAGGTGCGCGGGCAGCAGGCGAGTCCCGCTCAGCGTGAGGCGATTGCGCTGGGCATCGCGCTCGAGATCGCGCGGGCGTTTCGGGACCACGAAGGCGGGGGGAACGCCGACGACCTCGCCGAGGCGCTCACGGTCCCGGTTCGGACGGTGCGCGACGTGCTCGACCGGCTCGACAAGGCGGGCGTCGTCGCCGCGCGGGGCGGCGACGACCGCGGCGAGGGTTACCAGCTCGGCCGGCCCGCGGAGACCATCCTGGTGACCGACGTGATCGCGGCCGTGCGCGGCGTCCGCGAGCCGATCGGCGCCGACGCCTCGATTCGTCGACCGGTGGAAGAGATGCTGACGGCGCTGGCCGAGGCGGAGGTCCAGTCCGCTGCGGGCCACACCTTGGCAGACATCCTGCACGGCGTGCCGTCGGGCGCCTCGGTTGACCCCCCGGCGGCCCAGGGGTAGGGTCGAGTTCCTCGCCCCGGCGCGAGTTCCGCATGCGCATCTACCTCGATCACAACGCCACCACACCGCTTCGTCCCGAGGTGGTGAGCGCAATGGAACGCGTGCTGCGCGGCGTCCACGGCAATCCCTCGAGCGTCCACGCAGAAGGCTCCGCCGCGAAGGCAGAGATCGACCGCGCGCGCCGGCGCGTGGCATCGCTGCTCGGCTGCGACCCCGGCGATGTTTTGTTCACCGGGAGCGCGACCGAGGCCAACAACACGGCCCTGCTCCGGATCGCTCGCAGGCGGGCGTCCCGCGGGCAGCACCTGGTGACGACGACCGTCGAGCATCCCTCGGTCGAGGCGTCCCTATGCGTGCTCGAGCGCGACGGCTGGAAGGTGACCCGGGTGCCGGTGGACGGCGACGGACGGGTCGATCCGGAAGAGGTGGCCGACGCCATCCGGCCGGAGACGGCCCTGGTGAGTGCGATCTGGGCGAACAACGAGACCGGCGTGCTCCAGCCGATCGACGAGGTCGCGGTGATCGCCCGCGAGTGCGGGGTGCTCGTCCACTCGGACGCGACCCAGGCCGTGGGCAAGGTGCCCGTGGATCTCCGGCGTGTGCCGCTGAACCTGCTGTCGCTGTCGGCGCACAAGTTCAACGGGCCCAAGGGCGTGGGCTGTCTCGTCGTGCGCGGCGACCTCGCGTTCGAGCCGTTGCTGTGTGGCGGGCCCCAGGAAGGCCGCCGCCGCGGCGGCACCGAGAACGTGGCCGGCATCGCCGGTCTCGGAGAAGCCTGCGCGCTGGCGGAGCGCGAGCTCACCGAACGCATGGCCGAGTACGGGCGTCTGCGCGATCGGCTCTGGGAGGGCATCGTCGACGTGATTCCACGCGTCCACCGCAACGGCTCGGCGGTGCACGGCCTTCCCAACACCCTGAATGTCGAGTTCGAAGGAGCCGCCGGCGAATTGCTGCTCCAGGCCCTCGACCTCGAGGGCGTGGCGGTCTCTGCCGGCGCCGCTTGCGCGTCGGGCTCGATCGAGCCTTCGCCGGTGCTGATGGCGATGGGGCGGACACCGGAGGCTGCCCGGGGCTCGCTGCGCCTTTCGGTGGGACTCGGCGTCGACGACGGCGCCATCGACCGGGTGCTCGGGCTGCTCCCGGATCTGGTCGAGCGTGCGCGCCACGCGGGGGATGTGTGAGCGTGCGTGCCGTCGTCGCGATGTCCGGGGGCGTGGATTCGTCCGTAGCGGCCGCCCTGATGCTGGAGCGCGGCTACGAGGCGATCGGTGTCACCATGTCCCTGGCCGGGAGCGCGTCGCGCTGCTGCTCGCTCGCAGACGCGGACGACGCTCGGCGCGTGGCGGCTCGGCTCGGCATCCGCTTATTCGTGGCGAACTACACCGAGCGCTTCGAACGCGAGGTGAAGCAGGCCTTCGCCGACGCCTACCTGGCCGGGCGCACGCCCATCCCATGTGTGACCTGCAACTCGAAGTTCAAGTTCGAATACCTGATCGAGCGTGCCCGCGTGTTCGGCGCCGACCGCGTCGCATCGGGCCACTATGCACGTGTCGACCAACACCCGGAGACCGGTTTGCGCCGCCTGCGCGGCGCGGCGGACAGCGCGAAGGACCAGACCTATTTCCTGTTCGAGCTGGGTCAGGAGCAGCTCTCGGCAGTCGAGTTTCCCCTGGGCGACCTGAAGAAGGACGAAGTGCGCGCGCGCGCCCGGGCCCTGGGCCTCGAGACCGCCGACAAGGCCGAGAGCCAGGAGATCTGCTTCGTTCCGGACGGTGACTACGCCGCCGCAGTCGCGCGTATCCGTCCGGACCGCTTGCCCGGCAAGGGCGAGATCGTCGACCGCGCCGGTCGGGTCCTGGGGCTGCATGCGGGGATTCAGCATTTCACCGTCGGACAGCGCCGCGGGCTCGGCATCAGCGCCGATCGGCCGCTCTACGTGGCCGCCATCGACGCCCGGCGCAACCGCGTGATCGTCGGCGATGCATCCCTGCTGGAAGTCCGGGGGGCCCGGGTCGAGCAGGTGTCCTGGGTGGCCGGGCGGCCGCCGGCCGCCCCGGTTCGCGCTCGGGTGAAGATCCGCTATCGCGACGCGGGGACGGACGCGGTTCTCGATCTGCGCCCGGATGGAGTTCGCGTGCTCTTCGACGAGCCTGTGCGCGCCGTCACTCCGGGTCAGGCCGCGGTCTTCTACGCCGGCGACGAGGTGCTGGGCGGTGGCTGGATCGCCGGAGAGATCCGGTGAGCGACGCGGGGGGAGAAGACATCCGGGAACTGCTGGCCGACGTCTTCGTCCACCGCTTCGAGGATGCATCCCTCGCCGAGCTCGCGCTCTCCCATCCCTCCCATTCGCACGAGGTCGACGGCACTCGGGGCAACGAGCGCCTCGAGTTCCTGGGAGACGCCGTGCTCGACCTGGCCGTGGCAGACCTCTTGTACCGGGCCCATCCCGACTGGAGCGAGGGCGACTTGACCCGCGCGCGCGCCGGGCTGGTCAACCAGCGCGCCCTGGCGGAAAGCGCGCGGGCACTGAAGCTCGACCGTCTCGTGAGGCTCGGTCGCACCGAGCGGCGCACCGGCGGCCACCGCAAGGACTCGGTGCTCGCCAACTGCCTCGAGGCGGTGCTCGGCGCGATCTATCTCGATGGAGGTCTCGCGCCTGTCGTGGCATGGGCAGAGCGGACCTTCGGAGACGTGATCTCCCGGGCGGCCGTGCCCGAGCGCCGGGACGCGAAGACGCAGTTCCAGGAGTGGGCCCACGCACAGTTCCAGACCACGCCGCAATATCGCACCGTCCGGGACAGCGGAACCGACAACGACGAGCGCCGCTTCACCGTCGAGGTGCTGATTGGCAGCGAGGTGTGGGGCGAGGGTGTGGGGCGCTCGAAGCGGACGGCCGAGCGCGCGGCGGCGGCCCAGGCCGTCAAGCGCGGAATCCCTCCGGATGGCTGAGGGGGAGCACCGCGCCGGCGTGGTGGCCCTGCTCGGTCGTCCCAACGCGGGGAAGTCCACGCTGCTCAATCGCCTGCTCGGGTCGAAGCTGGCGATCGTCAGCGCCAAGCCCCAGACCACCCGCAGCCGCATCCTCGGGATCCTGAACCTCGAGGGCGCCCAGGTGCTGCTCTTCGACACGCCCGGCTTCCACGGCGGGAGCAAACCCCTGAATGAGGCCTTGAACGAGATCGTCGACCAGGTCGCGCTCGGCTGCGAGGCGGGCCTGCTGCTCGTCGACCGGACCCGCGGCTGGGAAGACGATCACGCCGCGCTGGCCCAGCGCTTCGCCGAGATGGACAAGCCGTTGGTGGTGGTGGCAAACAAGAGCGATCTCTCCAGCGGGAAGGCAGCGGGGTGGCCCGCGGGCGCGCCGAAGCCCCTCGAGATCTCCGCACTCACGGGTGCCGGGGTGGATGCGTTGCTCGAGCGGATCGTATCGCTGCTGCCGCCCTCGCCGCCGCTGTATCCGGGCGACGAAATCAGCGACCGGCCCATGCGCTTCCTCGTCGCCGAGCTCGTGCGGGAAGCGGCTTTCGACGCCCTGGATCAGGAGCTTCCGTACGCGCTGGCAGTCGAGGTCGTCGAGTACGATGAGAAGCGCTCGGACCTGACTCGCATCCGGGCCGACCTGATCGTCGAGCGGGCATCGCAGAAGCAGATCGTGATCGGGCGGGGAGGGCAGGCGATCAAGCACATCGGAACGCGCGCACGCCGCGAGATCGAGAGGCTCGTGGGCGGCAAGGTCTACCTCGATCTGTGGGTGAAGGTCGAGCCGAAGTGGTCGCGCAAGCCCAACCGGTTGAAGACACTTGGCTACAATTGAGTGCTCGAGTCGGGGCGTCCATCCCGGACGAGGGAAGCCGCGTGAAACGCATCACTGCGTGTCTCTGGCGCGCGGATGAGCGGAAGGAACGAGCATGAAGACCGGATCCGACGTCGAAGCGGCTCGCGCCAAGATCCGTAGGGGCGGAGACGCCAAGTACCACGACAAGGCGCGCGCGCAGGGCAAGCTCTTCTGTCGCGATCGCCTCGCGCTGCTCCTCGACGACGATTCCTTCATCGAGGACGCGGCCTTCGCGAACAGCCTGGCTGGAGACCTCCCCGCCGACGGCGTGGTGACGGGCATCGGACGCGTCGACGGTCGGGCCGTCTGCATCATGGCAAACGACTCGACCATCAAGGCGGGCTCCTGGGGCGCGCGGACGGTCGAGAAGATCCTGCGCGTCCAGGAGCGCGCCGAGCGGCTGCGCGTGCCGCTCATCTACCTGGTCGACTCGGCCGGCGCCCGCATCACCGACCAGATCCAGATGTTTCCGGGGCGCCGCGGCGCCGGGCGCATCTTCCACAACCAGGTACGCATGTCGGGCATGGTTCCCCAGCTGTGCCTGCTGTTCGGGCCGTCGGCGGCGGGCGGCGCCTACATTCCGGCCTTTTGCGACGTCGTGATCATGGTCGAGGGCAACGCCAGCATGTACCTGGGGTCGCCGCGCATGGCCGAAAAGGTGATCGGCCAGACCACCACCCTCGAGGATATGGGTGGCGCCCGCATGCATTGCTCGGTCTCCGGATGCGGCGACTTCCTGGTGAAGACGGAGCCCGAGGCCATCGCCACGGCGCGCGCCTACCTCGGCTACTTCCCGTCGAATTGCGACGGTGAGCTGCCCATCGTCGCGGCCTCGGCGCCGGCGGCGAGCTGCGACGACCTCGAGGAGCTGATCCCGGCCGAGGAGAACAAGCTCTTCGACATGCGCAAGGTCGTCGAGCGCATCGTCGACGCAGACTCGTTCCTGCAGGTGAAGAAGCTCTTCGCCGGAGAGCTCGTCACCGGCCTCGCGCGCATCGACGGGCGCCCGGTCGGCATCGTGGCGAATCAGCCGAGGGTGAAGGGCGGTGTTCTCTTCGTGGACTCCGCGGACAAGGGGGCGCGCTTCATCTGGCTGTGCGATGCCTTCGGCATCCCGCTGCTCTTTCTCGCGGACGTGCCGGGCTTCATGATCGGCAAGGCCGTCGAGCGCGAGGGCATCATCCGAGCCGGGGCGAAGATGATCATGGCCATGTCCCAGGCCACGGTGCCGCGGTTGTCGGTGATCCTGCGCAAGGCCTACGGCGCCGGCCTCTACGCCATGAGCGGCCCGGGCTTCGACCCGGAGGCCTGCCTGGCGCTCCCCTCCGCCATGATCGCCGTGATGGGGCCCGACGCCGCCGTGAACGCCGTCTACTTCAACAAGCTCCAGGGTCTGTCGGATGAGGAGCGGGCGGAGCGCGAGGCGGAGCTGCAGCGCGCGTACCGGGAGGACGTGGACATCCAGCGCCTGGCCAGCGAGCTGGTGGTGGACGACATCGTCCCGCCCGCCGAGCTCCGCGAGGAGATCGCCCGCAGGCTCCACGCGGCCCGGGACCGCCGAGACCCGCCCCCGCGCAAGCACCGCAGCGTCATGCCGGTCTGAGCGGTCGTGAAAGGGCTCCGGTTGACGGCCCGGGACGCCGATGCTAGCCAGTTGACGTGAGCTGGCAAAGAGAAGCCGTCGGAGATCTCCACAGCGTGGCCCAGGTACGTGAAAAGACTGGGCTTTCCGCGCGGACCCTACGCTACTACGAGGAGCTCGGTTTGCTCCCCGGCGTGCGCCGCCGGGCGGGAGGCCGGCGCGTCTACGGCGCCGACGAGATCGAGCGCCTGGGCTTCATCCAGCGGCTGAAGGCGCTGGGATTGGCCCTGGCCGAGATCAAGGACCTGAACGCGGTCTATGCGATCGACGGCTCGACCCGTGCGATGTTGGGGCGGCTCGACGAGCTGCTCGGTCGCCACCAGCGCGAGATCGACGGGCGCATCCAAGAGCTGATGGGGCTGCGGGACGAGATCTGCAAGTACCGCGACCACGTCGGCGCCCGCATCGCGGGCATGGATGGGCGCCCGGCGGGTAATGCAAGACGGGACGGGCGGGCATGAGCAGCGATTCCGCGACCGTCGCGGCGCTCCATCGCCCGCCGGAGCGGGTGCGCGTCGTAACCGCCGCGTCGCTCTTCGACGGCCACGACGCCGCCATCAACATCATGCGCCGGATCCTCCAGGCAAAGGGAGCCGAGGTCATCCATCTTGGCCACAACCGTTCCGTCGAGGACGTGGTTCGTGCCGCCATTCAGGAAGACGCCCATGCCATCGCCCTGAGTTCCTACCAGGGCGGACACATGGAATATTTCACCTATATGCAGGATCGGCTGCGGGTGCTGGGCCGGCCCGAAATCAGGATCTTCGGCGGCGGCGGCGGGGTCATCGTTCCCGAGGAGAT
>JBHHVG010000153.1:0-7025 GCA_046754165.1 Myxococcota bacterium | reverse complement strand
ATCGTCGAGCGCGTCCGCGACGGCGGCGACGATGAGCTGATGGCCTGCGTCCGCAAGTTCGACGGCAACAAGCTCGACGTCCTCGAGGTCACGCCGGAAGAGTGGGAGGAGGGCTGCGACACGATCGACCCCGCCGACCGGGCGGCGCTCGGCAAGGCCGCCATGCGCGTGCGTGAGTTCCACCGCAAACGCATCCCGTCGAGCTGGGAGGTGCGCGAGGAGGGTGGCGGAGTGTTCGGTCACCGGGTCCGGCCACTCCAGCGCGTGGGGATCTACGTTCCCGGCGGCAAGGCGGTGTACCCGTCGAGTGTCATCATGAACAGCGTTCCGGCGTCCGTCGTCGAGGTGCCGGAGATCGTGATGGCCACCCCCGCCCAGGCGGACGGGAAGCTGCGTCCGGAGGTGTTGTTGGCGGCGAGGGTCGCCGGGGTTCACCGCGTCTTCAAGATGGGCGGGGCCCACGCCATCGCGGCCATGGCCTACGGGACCGAGACGGTCCCGCCCGTGGACAAGATCGTCGGCCCGGGCAACGCGTACGTTGCCGGCGCCAAGCGCATGGTTTTCGGGGACGTCGCCATCGACAGCGAGGCCGGCCCGACCGAGGTGGCGATCATCGCCGACAAGACGGCGACCCCCGCCTGGGTGGCTGCGGACCTGATCTCTCAGGCCGAGCATGACGAGATGGCGAGCGCCCTGCTGTTCACCAACTCGAAGGCGCTGGTGAGCCGGGTCCAGGAGCAGCTGGCGAAGCAGCTCAAGACTCTCGACCGCGCCCGGATCGTCAAGGCCGCCTTCGCCGCTGGGAGCGCCATCATCGTGGCCAAGACCATCCGGGCCTGCGTGGAGCTCGCCAACCGCTACGCTCCCGAGCACCTCGTCATCGCAACCGACGACGCCGATGCGGTGTCGAAGAACGTGCTGAACGCCGGGGCGATCTTCCTCGGCCATTACACGCCGGTCGCGGTTGGCGACTACATCGCGGGCCCGAACCACGTCCTGCCCACCGGCGGCACGGCGCGGTTCTTCTCGCCCCTCGGAGTGGAAGATTTTCTCAAGCGGACGAGCGTGACGCGCTTCGAGCCGCCGAAGCTGCGGGAGCTGGGCGTCGACGTGATTCGGCTATCGGCCATCGAAGGATTGACGGGGCACGGCCGGTCCGTGGACCTTCGCCTACAGAAGATTCGGCGCGCCCGCCGCGAGCGCGAGGCAGCGCGTGAGGCGGATGCGGAGATCGAGTTATGAGTGAGGCACCGCCTCGCATCGCGACCATCGAGCGCAAGACGAAGGAGAGCGACATCCACGTCGAGATCGACCTGGATGGTTCCGGGGAGTACGACGTTTCGACCGGGATTGCCTTCTTCGACCACATGCTCGAATCGTTCGCGCGTCACGGGTGCTTCGATCTGCGCCTGCGCGCCAAGGGCGATCTCGAGGTCGACACGCACCACACCATCGAGGACGTGGGCATCGTCCTGGGACAGGCCGTGCGCGAGGCACTGGGCAACGCGGCGGGAATCCGGCGCTACGGCTGCCAGGTGCTGCCCATGGCCGAGGCCATGGTCGAGGTCTCCCTCGACGTCTCGAACCGCGCGTACCTGGTGTACCGGGTCGATGTGGCGAACGACCGCATCGGAACCTTCGACCCGGCCCTCACCGAGGACTTCCTCTACGCGTTCTCCCAGAACGCGGGGATCGATCTGCACGTCGAGCTGCGCTATGGCAAGAGCCCGCACCACGTCGTGGAGGCCGTGTTCAAGGGGTTGGCCCGCGCGCTGCGCGCCGCCCTCGAGCACGATCCGCGCATGGCGGGGCTGCCGACCGTGAAGGGTGCACTCTAGGTCCCCATGTCGAGAGCACCCCTGATCGCGGTCGTCGATTTCGGCGCCGGGAACCTCCGCAGCGTCGCGAAGGCACTGGAGCGTTCGGGCCTCGCCGTGCAGGTCGTGGGCGACAGCGCCGGCGTGCGCGGTGCGGACGGCGTGGTGCTGCCGGGGGTCGGAGCGTTCGCGGACGCCATCGCCAATCTCAGAGAGAAGGGCCTGGACGACGCGTTGTGCGAGTCGATCTCCGCCGGACGCCCCTATCTCGGACTGTGCCTGGGCCTGCAGGTGCTTTTCGAGGCGAGCGACGAGCACGGCGAGACCGCCGGGCTCTCGCTGCTGCCGGGCCGGGTTGCGCGCTTTTCGGAGCGCGACCCGGATGGACGAGCGCTGCGGGTGCCCCACATCGGCTGGAACCAGGTGCGCTACAGCGGCTCCCACCCCATGCTCGAGCGGATGCCCGCCGAAGACTGCTACTACTTCGTCCACTCCTACCGCGTCGTGCCCACGGACTCCGAGGTCGCAGTCGGCCTCGCCGATTACGGCGGTGAGTTCGCGGCGGCAGTGGCGACGGAGCGGATGTTCGCCGTGCAGTTCCATCCCGAGAAGAGCCAGGGGTCCGGCAAGGTGCTGCTCGACGCCTACGCGGCGTGGGTGCGGTCGTGAGGCCGAGGCGGCTGGGCGGCGTTCTCGCGGCGGCGCTGCTGTGCGCCGTCGCCTGTGCATCGCCGGCGCCGGTCCTCGAGCAGCGGACCTATGCTCCGCCCAAGGGCGCCCTCGCGCGGGTGGCCGTGATCCCCTTCTACGCGCACCGCAGCTACCAGGGATCGAGCCTGCTCGGCGGCGTGGCCGCGGAGCGTGCCACCGCGACGGTCACCGCACAGATCCGCGATGCGCTGGCGGCGAGGGGTGTCGAGGTCGTCCCCGCCGCAGACGTCGCCGCTGCCGTCGCGAAGGTGCAGCGCGCGACCGCCGCGATCGACACGGTGGTCTACGCCGACCTGGCCGGCCGCGAGCTCGGAGCCACGGGCGTGATCGTCGGCGAGGTCTTGCGCTTTCGCGGCCCACGCGGCGCGTCGGCGTCCGCGCGCAAGCCGGCGAGCGTGGCCTATCAGGTGACGCTCTACGAGGCGCCGGACGCGTACAAGCTCTGGACCGGACGCTTCGACGAGACCCAGTTCGTGCCCCCCGACTCCGGGAACGGCGACTCCGGAAACGGGCCGCGGATCGAGTGGCGCAGCGCCGAAGAGATCTCGCTGCGCGGCGCACGGGCCGTCGCCAACTCCCTCGTTCCCGACTCCTAGATCGCGAGGCCGACATCACCCGCTTCGAATTCATTCCCGCCATCGACCTGCTCGAGGGTCGCTGTGTGCGGCTCACCCAGGGGCGCTACGACGAAGCCACGGTGTACGGAGAAGACCCTGGTGCCGTGGCTGCGGAGTTCGCGGTGCATCCGCTCGCGCGTCTGCACGTCGTCGACCTCGATGGCGCCAGGGCGGGACATCCGGAAAATGCAGAGGCGGTGCGCAGCATCGTCGCCAGCGCCGGGAAGATCCCCGTTGAGCTCGGCGGTGGCATTCGCAACCTGGGCGCAATCGACGAGACGCTCTCCCTGGGCGTCGACCGCGTGATCCTCGGCACGGTCGCTCTGCGCGAGCCGCAGCTCGTTCGTGAGGCCGCAGTGAGGCACCCTGGCCGTATCGTCGTCGGCATCGACGCTCGCGACGGGCGCGTGGCCGTCGAGGGCTGGCTCGAGGCGAGCGGCGCCCGTGTCATCGACGTGGCTCGCCGCTTCGAGGACGCCGGTGTCTCCGCCGTCGTCTACACCGACATCGCCCGCGACGGGACGCTTTCCGGACCCAACTTCTAGTCGACGGCGGAGCTGGCCGAGGCCGTCGAGATTCCGGTGATCCTGTCCGGCGGAATCGCCAGCGAAGACGACGTGGTGCGCGCCGCGAGCTATGCCTCGCGTGGGGTGGCCGGTGCCATCGTCGGGCGGGCGATCTACACCGGCGCGGTCGACGTCGGCCGCGTTCTCGAGAAGCTCGCGTGCTCCTGAAGCGCATCATCCCGTGCCTGGACGTCGACAAGGGCCGCGTCGTCAAGGGCGTGCAGTATGTCGACCACGTCGATGCCGGCGACCCGGTCGAGGTGGCCCAGATGTACGACGCCCAGGAGGCGGACGAGATCACCTTCCTCGACATCACCGCAAGCCACGAAGGCCGGGGCATTCTGCTCGACGTGGTGGCGCGCACCGCCGAGACCGTCTTCATGCCGCTCACGGTGGGAGGGGGCGTGCGCGGGGTCCAGGACATCCGGGATCTGCTCAACGCCGGCGCCGACAAGGTCTCGATCATGACCGCCGCCGTCGAAGATCCCGACCTGATCGGCGAGGCCGCGGTGAAGATCGGCAGTGCCAACCTCGTGCTCGCCATCGACGCACGGGCCCGCGAAGACGGGGGCTGGGAGGTCTGCACCCACGGCGGCCGCCGGCCCACCGGGATCGATGCCGTGGCCTGGGCCGCCCGGAAGGCGCGAGAGGGCGCCGGCGAGATCCTGCTCACCAGCATGGACCGCGACGGCACCCGCAGCGGCTACGACCTGCCGCTGCTCCGCGCCGTGACCGACTCCGTCTCCATTCCGGTGATCGCCTCCGGAGGCGGCGGCAGCGCCGACGATCTGGCGCGCGCCCTCGAGGACGGGCCCCAGGGGGGCCACGCCCAGGCGGCCCTCGCGGCCTCGATCTTCCACTTCCGTGAGACGACGGTCGGAGACGTCAAGCGAAGGCTGATGGAGCTGGGAATTCCGGTCCGTCCGCCGCCGTGTTGATGGTCCAACGGCCGTGCGCTAATTTGCCTTCCGCGTCGGGAAGCGCGGCGAAGTCAGCGAGTTATCAACATTTTTTCCGCCTCGTGTCATGATTTCCCAAGGGGGATTTCGACACCGAGAGCGGTGGTGGGCCACTAATCTACGGGTTCGGGTGCCACGGCGTCCGGCTCCGGGGAGTGCGAAACAGCCATGCCCGTGATCAAGATCAGGGACAACGAGCCCTTTGAAGTCGCGATGAAGCGCTTCAAGAAGCAGTGCGAGAAAGCGGGAATCCTGAGCGAGCTGAAGCGTCGGGAATACTACGACAAGCCGAGCGTTCGCAAGAAGAAGAAGGCGGCGGCGGCACGCAAACGCGCCCTCAAGAAGATGAGGCGGATGGCGCGCTAACCAGAGGCAGAGTCGGTTGGGACGGATCGCCGAAGAGACCATTGCGCAGATCCGCGATCGCGTTGACATCGTCGACCTGGTCGGACGCTTCGTTTCCTTGAAGCAGGCGGGTCGCAACCACAAGGGCCTCTGCCCGTTCCACGACGAGAAGACCCCGTCCTTCAACGTCCGCCCGGACCGGGGCAGCTTCTACTGCTTTGGCTGTCACGAGGGCGGCGACGCCATCTCGTTCCTGGTCAAGATCGAGAACCTGAGCTTCCCCGAGGCGGTGCGGGCGCTCGGCCGCCAGGTCGGCATCGAGATCGCCGAATCCGACTCCCGGGACCGCGGCGAGTCCGAGCGGTTGATCGCAGCCAACGCGGCCGCCCAGTCCTGCTACCGCGAAGCCCTGGCCAGTGCGCCCAACCCGGGCGCCGCCTATCTCGCCTCGCGCGGGATCGACGCCGACGTGATCGAACGCTTCGGCCTGGGCTTCGCGCCGGAGCGCTGGGACACCGTCGTCCAGGCGTTGCGCGCCGCGCACATCGCCGAGGCGGACGGCGCCAAGGCCGGCCTGCTGTGCGAGCGGAGCTCCGGCGGCCACTACGATCTCCTGCGCGGTCGCGTGACCTTCCCCATCCACGACGTGCGCGGCCGCGTCATCGGCTTCGGCGGGCGCGCCATCGGCGATGGGCAGGAGCCCAAGTACCTGAACACGCCCGAGAGCCCCGTCTTCCACAAGCGCGAGGCGTTCTACGGCTTCCCGGCCTCCCTCGAGCCGATCCGGCGCAAGGGCCGGGCCGTCGTGGTCGAGGGCTACTTCGATCTGATCGCGCTGCACCGCGCCGGCATCGAGGAGGTGGTTGCCACCTGCGGCACCGCCCTGACGGAGCAGCATGCCCGGAACCTCCGCCGCCGCACCCACGAGGTGGTCGTGCTCTTCGACGGCGACGAGGCCGGCCAGCGCGCCGCTGTGCGCAGCCTCGAAGTGCTGCTGCCCCAGGGTCTCCGCGCGCGCGCGGCGGCACTTCCCCGCGGTGACGACCCGGATACATTCCTGGCGCGAGAAGGCGCCGAGGTGCTTTCGAAGCTCGTCGAGGAGGCGCCCTCGGCGCTGGACATCGCCATCCGGCGCGCGGTCTCCGGTGGCTGCGGCACGGCCTGGGAGAAGGCCGACGCCGTCGCCGCAGTCGCCCCGCTCATCGCCCTGGTGCCGTCGGAGGTCGAGCGAGCGGAGCACTGCAATCAGGTGGCGCTCGCCGTCGGCAGTGAAGCCCGCCACGTGGAGGCGGCGGTACGCAAGGCCGCGCGGGGCGAAGACGCGCGGGATGCCATCCCGGTGGCGCCCCGCCGGAGCAGCGCCGAGGAGCGCAACGTGCTCCAGCTCGTGCGCAGCCTGATCGAGCATCCCCAGCAGGCCCAGCGCGTCTCCCTCGACGATGTCGCGGCGCTGGTGACAGACGAATCGCTGGCCGAGCTCGTGCGCAAGCTCCTCGAGGCCGCGTCGAGGGGGTCGGCGTTCGACCTCGAGCAGGTCGGTGAGGGCCTCCCGGGAGAGAGCCGCAACCTGCTGCGCTCCCTCGAAGCGGGCGACGAGATCGACGAGGCCACGGCCACCCGAACGATCGACGACACGCTGCGCTGGCTGCGGAACCGGCGCCGCAGGGAAGAACGTCGCGCGCTCACCGAGAGGCTGCGCGACCCGAACACGGACTGGCGTGCGGTGTTGGCCGAGAAGCAGCGTCACCGCGCGAAGTGCGAAACACCCGAACATCCCCCGATGGAATCGCAACGATGAAGGCGTAAACCGATCCTCCAGCCGGTCGACAAGGCCACCGGCCGTGGAAACCCACCCATTTTCCAGACAGTCTCCCACGTAGTCCCCTTCCGCACCCCCGAGGTCGGGGGACTGCAGGGGGATTTCTCCTTCGATCCCCAGTTCGTCGCGCAGGAATCCCTCTAGGCGATCGACGGAAATCGCTCCGGTGTTCATTGGCCCATGCCCGGTAA
>JBHHVG010000152.1:0-7092 GCA_046754165.1 Myxococcota bacterium | reverse complement strand
GGACAGCGTGCCGAGGTCCAGTGCGATGGTGCCGTGCCAGTTCAGCGCGGCGGCGCCAGCCGTGCCCGCGAAGGCAACTAACATGACGCTGACTAATACGAGAATCTTTCGCATGAAGCGCTCCTTGAAGGTTCTGGTTGATCCTACTCGCATTGCCCGCCCCGGAACCGCTGGAAAACACATCCCGCGGCTCGGGTCGGGATCTAGTGAAGCGTATGGAATGCAAGCGCAGTGCCACTCTCCTGCGCCGCGCATCCGATCATCTTTCCTGTTTGAATCCAATAGTTTGCGATGAGCGTGCCCGGCCTCGGGAGCCCCGCCTGCCCCGGGGGACGGAAAGGTTTTTCCGTCATAGGGGAAAGCTTTTCCGACTCGGTCTCTCGATGGCGCGCTTCCGTCCGGGCGTCCACAGCTGCTAGCGCGGCGCGGCGCTGGCTCCGGACCCCGCCGCGGCCCCGTCGAGGGGCCGCACCAGCCGGGGGTCGCGCGGGTGGCGTCGGCGCGCGGCCTCGAGCAGTGCCTCCGCCTCCTCGCCGGCGCCGCGCGGCCGCAGCAGCGCCGCCAGGCGGAGGCGCGGCTCGCCCGGAGCCGCCGCGAGCGCGCGGCGGTAGGAGCGCTCGGCGGGGTCGGGCTGCCCGCTCCGCTCGCGGATCCGACCCCGCAGCAGATGGGCGGCGGGAAGATCCCCGTCGAGGGCGATGGCGCTCCGGAGGGCCGTGTCCGCTTCGTCGAGCCGACCCTGGCCCGCCAGCGCACGCCCCAGCAGGAGCCACAGATCCGCCCGACGGGGCTGTCCGGAGAGAACCTCGCGCGCGTCCGACTCGGCGAGCCGGTAGTCGCCGGCATCCACGGCGAGCGCCGCCCGCAGGGCCGCCACCGCGGTGCCGCTGTTCTCGATCCGCCGGAGCCGCTCGAGGGCCAGGGACACGCGCCCGGAGTCGGCCTCCTTCTGGGCCGCGGACAGCAGCGCGAGCAGGCCGATCTCGTCCTTTGGATCCGGGCCCGCCGCCGTCGACCAGTCGATCGCCGCCGCGGCCCGCTCGGGCGCGACGTAGCCGAGGCTGCGCAGCCGGCGGCGCAGGAGGTCGTCGAGGTCGGCGACGCTGCCTCCCGGGACGTCGGCCCGGCGGGCGATCTGCGCGGCCAGCAGGCCCTCCAGACGGGCGACCTCCCGGGGATGCTCCGCGGCGACATTCCTGAGCTCTGCCGGGTCGGAACGCAGGTCGTAGAGTTCGGGACGCGGGGCGCGGATGTACTTGAACGCCGCGGTGCGCACCCCGAACAGCGGGCTCCAGCCGTAGTCGAGGTGCGTGGCGACGCTCTCGACGTACGCTGGGCGCGCCGCCGCCGCACCGTCGATGACCGGGCGCAGATCGATCCCGTCGGCGTCCGGAAACGCTTCGGCGCGCGCCAACGCCAGCAGCGTCGGCCCCACGTCGGCGAGTCGCACCACCTCGCCCACCACCCGGCCCGGCGGCAACCCCGGCCCGCGGAGCAGCAGGGGAACCCGCTGGGTGGCGTCGTAGAGGGTGTAGGAATGGGTGGCTTCGCCGTGCTCGCCGAGGCTCTCCCCGTGGTCGCTGGTGACGGCGAGCATGGTTCGCCCGGCCGGCCAGTGGCTCTCGACGGCGGCGAGCAGCCGGCCGAGCTCGGCGTCGACGTAGGCGATCTCCCCCTCGTACGGACGGCTCGCGAAGGCGCTGGCGAAGCCCGGCGGCGGGGCGTAGTCCGCGTGGGGATCGTAGAAGTGGACCCACAGGAAGAAGCGGTCGGGGGCCGCCTCGAGCCAGCGCTCCGCGGCGGCCACGACCTGGACGGCGGGGCGCTCGGCGAATCCAACCCGGGACGAGACGCGTCCAGCCATCTCGTCGTCGTAGTGGTCGAATCCGCGGGCGAGCCCGAAGCGCCGGTCGAGCACGACGGAGCCCACGAACGCCGCCGTCGCGTAGCCGGCGGAGCGGAAACGCTCGGCCAGGGTGGGGCGATCCTCCCCGAGGCGGAAGATCCCGTTGTGGCGCACCTGGTGCGCCGGGGGCTCCAGGGCCGTCATCAACGAGGCGTGGGATGGCAGGGTCAGAGGGGTGGGGGAGATGGCCGCCTCGAAGCGAACGCCTTCCCGGGCGACGGTGTCCAAGGTCCGGGTATGCGCATCGTTTGCGCCGTAACTCCCGACCCGGTCGGCCCGCAGCGTGTCGATCGTCACGAGGACCACCCGGTCGGGTGTGGGGTCGGTTCCCCCCTCCCCGCCGCAGCTCGCAGCCAGGGCGAGAAAGCAAGCGAAAACGATTCGCTGCCACGGCGAAATGCGCTCAACTGGGCGCTTCGGCGGGTCGAAATCGCTGAAACGCCCGCAGACAAACCCGGTTTGCGTGATAGACGTGGTCGGCGTGCCGCGTATACTTCGCGGCCCGATCGCTAGTTGGAGGTGACCGCGCCCGATGTCCCGAACCACCGTATCTCTCGAACCCGTTCGCCGTCTCCGCCGCCCCCCTGCGGCCGGGCCCGGCGCTGTCCCGGCCCTCCTCCTGGCCGTCTCGCTGTTGGCCGGCTGCGGGGGCGATGTCGATTCGCGCATGCAGGAAGTGCGCGCGCTGCAAGACGTCGGTCAGTTTACCCAATCGATCGAAGAGCTTCGCGAGATCCTCGCCGTATCTCCGGACATGCCGGAAGCCAACTACCGCCTCGGCGCCGCGCTCGTCCAGACCGGCGACCCGAGTCGCGCCGTGTGGGCGCTCCAGAAAGCCAGCGAGTCGTCGGATTTCGCGATTCCCGCCGGCCTGCTGCTGGCTTCGACCCACTTCGCGGTGCAGGATCACGAGGAGGCGATCCGCGCCGCGAACCGCGTGCTCGAGATCGATCCCGACCGCCTGTCGGCGCTGCAGCTCCGGGCCAAGGCGAATCTCGGCATCCACCAGCTCGACGATGCACTCGCGGACGTGGAGCGGCTCATCGAGCTCCAGCCCGACGACTACATGAGTCGCGCGATCTACGCGTCGGTGCTGTGGGATCTCGGCCGGGGTGAGGAGGCCGAGGAGGCCCACCGCTACCTGAAGCAGCTCGGCGAGGCCAGCGAGGATCCGGCGCTGCGGCCGCGCGCCTGCCTGGCGCCGGCGATGTTCGCCCGCGACTACAAGAAGGACGACGAGGAGGCGCGCGCCCTCTACCTCGAATGCATCGAGCGATACTCCACCAACGCCTTTCTCATCAGCGAGGTGATGCGCTTCCTCGACTCGATCGACGACGCGGATGCGGCGACGGACCTCATCCGGACATCGGTCGAGAAGGCACCGGAGAATCTGTCGCTCCGTTCGACCCTGGCCGACCGCTTGAGCTCCCAGGGCGACGAGGCGGGCGCGGAGGCCGTGCTGGTCGCGGCCGCGGACACCTTCGGATCCGCGGCGGCGTGGAATCTCCTCGCCTCCTACTACCGGAAGACCCGCGACTCGGAGAAGGCGCTGGCGGCGATCGACAAGGTCATCGAGCTCACCGGCGGAGGAGCCGGCGAGCTCCGCTTCACCCAGGCGGACGTCCTGGTCGACCTCGGGGAGTACGAACGAGCCAAGGAGGTCGTGAAATCCCTCGACGAGCCCGTCTACGCCACCCTGATCCGCGGACGCATCCAGCTCGCCGAGGGCGACCCCGAGGCCGCCCTCGAGTCCTTCGAGAAGGGCATCCGCCACTGGCCCAACAACGCCGGCGCGCGGCACCTGGCGGGCGTGGCCGCCTACGAGATGGGGGACCGCGAGCGCGCGATTTCGGAGCTTCGCGAGGCGATCCGCGCCCAGAAACCGTTCGATCCGGCACGGCGGCTCCTGGCCCGGATCCAGTTCGAACGCGGCAACTTCCAGCAAGCGGCGAACATCGCCAAGCGGCTGGGGACCCGCCCCGGCTCGGTGATGGAGCCGGACGATCACATCCTGCTGATCCGGTCGCTGACCGGGGCCCGCGATTTCGAAGGCGCTCGCAAAGCGGCGGCGGCATTCGGGGAGGTGCCGGGCCAGGAAGCCGCCGCGATCGTCGAGGTGGCGCAGATCGACACGGCGGAGAACGGCCCCGAGGCAGCCGTCGCCACGATCACCGGCAGCGGCGTCGACCTGACGGACCCGGCCAACTCGTTTGCCCTGCTGACCTTGATCGAGAATCTGCTCGCGCTGGACCGCGACGCCGAGGCGCTGGCGAAGGTGGACGCGGCGGTGGCCGCGGCCGACGGCGAGGCGGAGTTTCTGGCGCTGCGGGGGCGGGTGCTGATGGCGATGGCTCGCAGCGACGAAGCCGGTGCCGCGTTCGACAAGGCGCTCGAGCTCGACCCCGAGAACTCCATGTCGCTCGGTGGACTGGCCGTGATCGCCGGGACCGCCGGCGACTTCGCAAAGGCGACGGAGCTCTACGACCGCGCGGCGGAGCACTCCGAACGGAACGACCCGAACTTCGCGTACTCGGCGGCACAGCTGACGCTGCAGCAGGGCGACCGGGCGGGCGCGAAGGAGCGGATGCGCGCGGTCAGCCGCAAGTTCCCCTCTCACGCCGGCTCGCGCAACGACCTCGCCTGGATGCTGGCGGAAGATGGCGAAGACCTCGACACGGCCCTGTCCCTCGCCCAGGAGGCGCAGCGCCTGGATCCATCGCCGGACATCCTCGACACGCTCGGCTTCGTGCATCTGAAGCGCAACGACGGGCCCGCCGCCGTCGCCGCGTTCGAGAAGGCCTACGCAGCACGGCCCGACTCTCCCTATCTCCGCATGCACCTCGGCATGGCGCTGGCGGTGGCCGGAGAAGCCGAGCGCGCACGAGATCTGCTGCAATCGGCGGCGAACACGGAGGGATTCACCGAGGCCAAGACGGCGAAGCGAGAGCTCGCCAAGCTGGGCCGGTAGGACCCGATGTCTCGCGCGAACTGGCGCCGGCTCTGCGCCGCGGCCTTGTCTGCCTGGCTGATCTCCGCCTGCTCCTCGCCGGAGGAGCGGTTCGCCGAGCACCTCGAACGGGCGAGCGCGCTCGCCCGACAGGATCAGAGAGAGGGCGCGATTCTCGAGTACCGCAGCGCGCTGAAGCTCGACCCCGAGAGTGTCGAGGCGAACGAGAAGCTCTCGATTCAGCTCCAGCGCGACGACGATCCGTCGGCCACCTTCTACCTCCAGGAGGCCCTGCGTCTCGACCCGACCCGCGTCGACCTCGCCATGCGCCTGGCACGCGTGTTGATGACGGCGGAGCGGACCGACGAGGCCGCGTCGATGATCGAATCCGCCCTCTCCGCGAATCCGGACGAGGCGGTGGCACACGCGGCTCGGGCGGAGCTGCTGCTCTATCAGAACGATCCCGACGGCGCCCTCGAGGTCGCGCTCCGCGCGACCGAGCTCGCCCCGGACGATCCGGCGATGTGGGTCCAGCTCGGCCGGGTGTACGTGGGCCAGATCCGCATGGCCCAGCTGCGCAACGAGGTTCCGGACGCGGCCCTGATCCCCGCGGCCCTCGAAGCCTTCCAACACGCCGACGACGTCGGCGATGGCCTCGTAGCCGCGCGCTTGGAACGAGCGCACCTGCTGCGAACACAGCGCGCGACCCGGGACAAAGCCGCCTCGGCGTTTGCCGCCGCCGTCGATCTCGCCGTGGATCAGGGCGACGTCTACTCGCACATGGTCGCCGCCATGGCTGCCGAGGCGTTCGGCGCGGAAACCGGCATGCGCGATTTTCAGACCTGGGCGCTTCGCGAGATGATCCACGCGCATCCCGAGATGCTCCAGCTGTGGCGCAAGCTCGCGCGCCAGACGCGCGGCTCGCCCGAGGCAGTCGACCGGATCTACGAGGAGCTGCTCGAGAAGCGGCCGGACGATCCGGGTGCCCACTCCATGTACGTCACCCATCTGATCAACACCGGCCAAGACGACGCAGCGATGAGCCACATCCGCGAAACGATTGATGTGACTGGCGGCTCGCCGCGCCTGTGGGCGCAGCTGATCCGCCTCCAGATCCGCCAGCGTCGCCTCGCCAACGCCCGGGCGACTTTCGTCCGCATGTCGGACGAGTACCCGGACAGTCCGGTGACCCGGCGAACCGAGGCCAGCTTCGCCCTGGCCGAAGGGCGCAACGCCGACGCGGTCGAGATCCTGCGGGCGACGGCGGCGCATTCCGATCACTTCGAGACCCAGCGGATGTTGGCGTTGGCCGAGTTCCGGCGCGGCAACCTCGCGGACGCGAAGGCTGCGATCGACCGCGCGCTCGCAATGCAGAGTGGGCTCGCCCCCGAGGCCCGGCGGCTCAAGGCGAGGATCCACGACCAGGCGGGTGAGTGGCGCGCGGTACTGGTCACGCTCTCGTGGATGGCGCGCAACGGCGCCCGGATGACCGATCTCGACCGGCTGATGCGCGCCCGGGCCTTCTACGAGCTGGGGCGCCGGGACGAGGCGCGCCAGATGCTCGACCTCCTGGTGCTGAAGCTGACTCCGACCGTGCCCGTGGTCCTCGAGTTCGCGAGACGCGAGGGCCCGGAGCAGATCGTGCGGGCACGCCGCTACCTGTCGGAGGCTCTCGAGCGCCACCCGGCGCACCCGGACCTCGTCGAAGCGCGGGTCGATCTCGAGATCCGAGCGGGAGAGCGGCGCTACGCGCTGGCGGCCCTCGACGACGCCATCGACAGCGGCCACGCCACGCCGCGGACGCTGCTGCTCCGTGCCTCCTTGTTGAAGGAGCTGTACGACTACCCCCGGGCCGAAGCCGATGCGCTGCGCGCCTTCGAAGCGGATCCGTCCCTGCCCGGCGCAGCCGACCTTCTCTACACGCTCTACGCGACCCAGGGGCTGCTCGACGAAACCCGGATCTCCTTCGAGGAGGCCGACGACGCCGGCGTCCTCCACCCCGGAGCGCGCCTGCTGCTCGGCCGCATCTACTTCGAGCAGGGAGACACCGAGCGCGCGCTCGCCACCTTCGAGAAGGTCCTGAGCGAGCGTCCGACCATGGGGACCGCGAAGCGCGAACTGGCCTGGGTGCTCGCGGCGAACGATCGCGATCTCGACCGCGCGCTGCAGCTCGCCCAGGATGCGCAGCGCTCGATGCGGCAGAACGCCGGCGCCACCGATACCGTGGGATACATCTACT
>JBHHVG010000151.1:0-7146 GCA_046754165.1 Myxococcota bacterium | reverse complement strand
GGCCGAGTGTCGCAGCACACCGTGTGCGAAAATGCTCTTACACTTCGGTATCTAAATGGAAGGGGCAGGCCGTGGCCTGCCCCCCATTTGGTGCCATGAAGGCTTGTTAACGGCTGCGAGGAGGGCCAGCAGAGCAGCGGTTCCGATGTGTGGCACGCGCCCCTCCGGCATAGGGCATTCACGCCGCGAGAAGGCGATGTCTGAGCACGGGGGGAGGGAGCGCGGGCACGGATTCGGGGACCACGCTGAACATCAGCTGCGCATGCCCGAGGTCGATCCCACCATTCTGCTGCGACACGACAGAGTTTACCTCTATCCAGAAGTGTAGATCTCTCCGGGTACAAGAGTCACGTCGGTGGTGCCTCCCGCGCCGTCCCCCACCCAGTTGCCATCGAACGACGAGAACAGGACCTCCTCGCCGATGAAGAGCTGTCGACCGAGCCCGACCAACGAATCGCTGGAGCCCTGCCCTGTCTGGTCGCCATACCCGACGTAGATCGCTACGTCAGTCTCCTCGAACACCTCGAACCGGTAGTGGATCTCGCTGTTGGAGACCGCAGCCCATGCGAGGCCAATCGAAAAGTCGAAAGGCGCCGATGCGCCGCTAGACATCGCGGCAGAGGATCCCACCGCCGTCCAGCCACTGGCAGCAGCGTCATCGTGATCAGAAGTGTGTAACGGAGCATTTCCCGGGCCGCCGCGGTCGGGCGCTCAATCCGGAAGCGGCACCGGCTGTCGCTTGCAGCGGATCAGCAGCGAGTCGCGCAGCGCCTCCTCGCGCAGATGGGCGATCTCGAGGTAGCCGGGGTTCTGCGGCAGCTTCAAGAAGGTCTCCCAGTCCGGCCATTCGACGACGAAGAAGAGGTCCGGGTCCCACTCTCCGATCAGGGCGCCCTCGGGCGTGTAGCTGTCCACCAGCTTGCCGCCCAGCTCCGCCACGAAGGGCGCGGCCGCCGCGGCGTACTCGGCGTACTTCTCCGCGCCGCCGTCTTCCTTGAACCACAACACGTTCAGCATGTACGCCTTCTCAGCCATGTCGCCGAGCTCCTCCTGCGGTATGGGTTCAGCCTGTCCAGGTGCCTGTACGCCCTGGTGCCTGTGAGGTTACGATTCCAGGTCTCTCGGAGCGCAGCAAGCCTCTCCGGCCGGCCGCCCGACGGGCCGGGTGGCAGGGTCCATCGAGCGGTCAGATCACTTCGCGGAGACGACCCGTTTCGACCTCGTACACGAACCCTCGCACCTGATCTCGGTGCGGAATGAACGGGCTCGCCTGGATTCGCGCGATCGACTGCCGAACGTCAGCGTCGAGGTCGGAGAAGGCCTCCAGCGAGAACGGCGGCCGGATCCCGGTCTCCGCCAGGATCGTCTCCTTCAGACCCGCGTCGGTGAAGGTCAGCATGCCGCAATCCGTGTGGTGGATGAGCATGATTTCGCGGGTTCCGAGCAAGCGTTGGGAAATGATGAGAGATCGGACGGCGTCGTCCGTGATGACGCCGCCCGCGTTCCGAATGACGTGAGCATCTCCCTCCCGGAGCCCGAGCAGGGCGCCGGACTCCAAGCGAGCGTCCATGCACGCCACGATCGCGAGCCTCCGCCCCGGCGACACGGGAAGCGCACCCTTCGAGAAGGCCTCGGCGTACGCGGCGTTGTTCGAGAGAAGATCATCGATTGCGGACATCACGGCTCCAGTGGTTGCTCGGTCGCGGTATCGCAGGCCCGGTCGCTGCCGTGCAGCGGTGATTCTGCAAGCCGACTCCGGCGCGCGGCGCCGGTCACGCGCCGCGCTGCCGCGCCTCCAGATACGCGCGGCGTGCTTCGCCGCACTCGGGGTCTCCGAACGCGGTCACCAGCCCGTCGGCGTCGGCCCAGCTGCGCATGGTCCCCACCATCTGGTCGGTGACTGCGTTGACGTGGCGCTTGGTCGAGAAGATGGCGTGAGAGGCCTTCGCCGCGAGCGACATCGCCAGCTCGAGCGCGCTGGCGCCGAGCGCATCGGTGGGAACCACGCGGTTCACGAAGCCGATGGCCTTGGCCTCGGCGGCGTCGAAGGGGCGGCAGGTGAGGACGAGCTCCTTGGTGAGCGCCGGCCCGATCTCCCGGACGAGCCGCGGGATGCCGCCCCAGGCCAGCGGGATCCCCAGGTCGATCTCGGGGATCGAGAAACGCGCGTCCTCGGCCGCGATGCGCAGGTCGCACGCTGCGGCCAGCACGACGCCGCCGCCGACGCACCAGCCCTGGATCGCGGCGATGCTGAGCGCCCGCATGCTCTCGAGCGCGTCTGCCATCTCGCGACCGCGGTCTGCGGCCTCGCGCGGCGTGAGCTTCTGGGGGCCGGTGAAGCTCGCGAGGTCTGCCCCGGCCGAGAACGCGCGCCCGGCGCCGCTCACGATCACGACCTTCACGTCGGGCCGCTCGTCGAACCAGCGCGCTGCGTCCGCGATCTCGCCCAAGGTCTGGGTCGAGAGCGGGTTGAGCTTCTTCGGTCGGTCGAGCGTGAGGCGGCCGATCGCGCCGTCCGCTTCGGTGGTGAGCGTGTCGAACATGGGACACCTCCAGGCGAAAGCCTACCACCGCCGCCGCGCTGGCGAATCCGGGGAGCGCAGCCAGGCGGCGGAAAGCGCGGACCCCGTGTTATCCTCCGCCCCCGGCACCCAACACCGCCGGTGTGGAAGAATGAATGACGCGGAGAAGCCCCCGGCACCCAGCGCCGCTGGTGTGGAAGCAGACATGACCCGGAGAAGCGTCGTTCACATCACGCGATTGGCCTGTGCGCCGATCGTCTTCCTGGCGGCGACCGCCTGTGCGCAACCGCAAGACGGCGCGCCAAGGATCTCCGCGTCGGAGCTCGTGCAGCGCATCGAGGCCGGTTCGGCGCCGACCATCCTCGACGTGCGCACGGAGGTGGAGTTCGCGGACGGGCACATTCCGGGCGCGCTCAACATCCCGTACGACCAGCTCGCGGCGCGCATCGCCGAGATCCCGGGCGCGCGGTCCGACGAGATCGCGGTGCACTGTCACAGCGGGCGCCGCGCCGGGATCGCGAAAGCCACCCTGCGCGGGGCCGGGTTCACCCGCGTGCGCGATCTCGACGGCCACTGGAAGGCGTGGGCCGGCGCCGGGCTGCCCTCGGAGTAGCGCGCGGCCGCCGACAGCGTCTGCGCGGCCCTCAGGAGCGCGCTTCGACCACCCAGTAGCGGATCGGCCGTCCGGCCCCCGGGCCCGCAGGCGGCAGGTCGTACTTCTTCGCGTAGGCCCGACGAACCACCGCGATCTGCTCCGCGCCGTCGAGGGGGGCGAGGCGCACCTCGTAGACGCGGTCGCCGATTCTCAAGCGGACGTCCGGGTGGTCGTCCGCCCAGGCGGGCCAGTGCTTGGTCTCCGGGTCGCGCGCGCCGACATAGAGCGCGCCGTCGGCGGAGGCGCACCAGATGGTGACCGCGTGCGGCAGCAGGTACGGCGTCTGGACCTGGATCGCGATCTGCTCGTGATCGTCGGTGAACGACCAGTCCGAGGGCGTCGGGGCGACTTCGCCGCTCAGGAACATCCCCGGCCTCGCGTCCTCGGGGCCAAAGCAGCCCGCGCATGCGATGAGCATGGCGATGGCGATCGTGACTCGGGCGATGGCGATCATGTCCCCTCCTGTCGCTCTCGGTTCGTCCAATCTCCTGTGAGACTCTCCTAGCCGGTGAGATTCTCGAGCAGCCGCCGCGTGGCCCCGAACAGTGCCACCGGGTCGCGACTCTCCGGCGCCGGTGCGTAGATCTTGTGGTTCGGTGCGACACGCAAGCCGCCTCCCCCCTGTCGCAACAGGTTGAGCAGCCGCTTCGGATCCACGTTGGTCGCCTCTCCCGCGGTCAGAACGATCTCGCCCTTGGCCAGGTCGACGGCGGCGATGCCCAGGCGCCGCGCCAGGATCTTGATCTGAATGATGTGGAGGAGGTTCTCCGCCTCGTCCGGGAAGGGGCCGAAGCGGTCGAGCAGCTCGTCGCGGATGCGCTCGACCTCGGCGTCGTCGCGGCAGCTCGCCAGACGCTTGTAGAGAACGAGCCGCTGGCTGACCGCCGCCACGTACGCCTCGGGCAGGCGCGCCGGCACGGGCAGCCGGATCTCCGGATCGACCTCGACCTGACGCGACTCGCCGCGCAGCTCGGCCATGGTTTCCTCGAGGAGCTCCATGTAGGTATCGTAGCCGACGGCGGCGAGCGGGCCGGATTGCTCGGAGCCCAGCAGGTTGCCCGCCCCGCGGATCTCGAGGTCCATGTTGGCGAGCCGGAAGCCGCTGCCGAGCTCGGTCAGGTCCTGGATCGCCTCGAGCCGACGCTTCGCATCTTCACTCAGCACCTCCTCGTCGCCGGGGATCAACAGGTAGGCGTAGGCGCGCTGGGACGACCGACCCACCCGCCCGCGGAGCTGGTAGAGCTGCGCCAGGCCCAGTGCGTCTGCCCGGTTGATCAGGATGGTGTTGGCGCGGGGGATGTCGAGGCCGCTCTCGATGATCGTCGTGCACAGCAGCACGTCCGCTTCGCCGCGCATGAACTGAAGCATGCGCTTCTCGAGGTCGTGCTCGCGCATCTGTCCGTGGGCGATTATCACGCTGGCCTCCGGCACGATCCGCTCGAGGCGCCGGGCGATGCCATGGATGCTTCGCACGCGGTTGTTCACGTAGAAGACCTGCCCTCCGCGCCGCAGCTCGCGCAGGATGGCCTCGCGCACCAGGGAATCGGAGAAACGACAGACCTGGGTGCGGATGGCGAAGCGGTCCGCCGGGGCGGTGTTGATCACCGAGAGATCGCGGATGCCGGTGAACGCCATCTGGAGTGTCCGAGGGATCGGCGTGGCGGTGAGCGTCAGCACGTCGATGGTCTTCTTGATGCCCTTGATGCGCTCCGTGTGGGCGACGCCGAAGTGCTGCTCCTCGGCGACGACGAGCAGCCCCAGGTCCCGGAAGCGCACGTTCTTCTGGAGCAGGCGGTGGGTGCCGATGACGATGTCGATCTTGCCCGACGCGAGCCCGGCGAGCACGGCCTTCGAATCGGCGGCTGTGCGAAAGCGCGACAGCGACGCGATGTTCACGCCGTGCCCCTCGAAACGCCTGGCGAAGGTCTCCTCGTGCTGCTGGCACAGCACCGTCGTGGGCACCAACACTGCCACCTGCTTGCCGTCCATCACCGCGCGGAAGGCCGCGCGCACCGCCACCTCGGTCTTGCCGTAGCCGACGTCTCCGCACACGATCCGGTCCGAGGGCTTCGGCCGTTGGAGGTCGGCCAGCACGTCTTCGATGGCGGCGAGCTGGTCGGGGGTCTCCTCGAAGGGGAACGTCGCCTCGAACTCTTCGAGGTGTCGGTCACGGGGCGAGAAGGCGAAGCCCGGCGCGAGCTCGCGGGCGGCGTGCACCGAGAGAAGCTCCTGCGCCATGTTGCGCAGCGACTTGCGGACGCGGAGCTTGGCCTTCTCCCAGCCCCCACCGCCGAGCTTCTCGACCTTGGGCGCGTGTCCGTCGGAGCCGGCGTAGCGTTGGATCAGGTTGAGGCGATGGACCGGGACGAAGAGGCGGTCGCCGCCTTCGTACTCGAGGCGCAGGAACTCGCCAGACACGCCGCCGAGGCACAGCTCGACCAGTCCGCGGTAGACGCCGATGCCGTGCTCCGCGTGGACCACGAAGTCGCCCGACGCCAGCTGCGACAGTGCCTCGACGGCCGCGCCTTCGGGCCAGCGTGGGGTGCGGCGCCGCTTCTCCCTGGGTCCGAAGATCTCCTCCTCGCTGACGACGGCGAGGTCGTCCATCGGCAGGGTGAAGCCGGCGGAGAGCGCCACCGCGCGGATCTCGACGCGGCCCGGGTCGGACCACTGCCACACCGGCCGCGGCTCGTGGACGGCGCGCGCCACGACACCGTAATCTGAAAGCAGGGTGCGCAGCCGTTCGGCGCCGGAGAGCGACGCACACGTCAGCACGATGCGTCGCCGCTCCTCGCGCCAGCGTTCGAGCTGCGCGACGAGCGGGGCCAGCGCCTCGTCGCCGGTGCGCGAACGCGTGAGGGCCTGGCGGAGTTCCGCGTTGTCGCGGCTCTGGATCGGGATGCGGTCGGCATTCGTCTGTGAATCGGCCACGTCGAGGCGCTCGAGGAGCACCGGGTGGCACACGCGTACGCGCGCCTCCACGTCTTCCGGATTCATCATCAAGTCGCAGGGTGGCGACACCACCCGGCCGCGTGCCCGGGCCACGTCGAAATTATCGAGGGCATCCGCGGCGTAGCGCGCCAGGCGTTCGCGCCCGGCCTCCGGATCGTCGACGACGATCCAGGTGTCGTCGGGCAAGAAGTCGAAGATCGTCTCGAGCGAGGGCTGGAGCAGCGGGGCGAGGGCCTCGGCGCCGGGGGGGATGTGGCCCCGCAGCAGGTCGTTGAGCAGCTCGTCTACGGCCCGGGGCTCGACGCCCTGCGCGCTGGCGAGCTCGCGAATCGCCGCGGAGCGGTCGATCAGCAACGAGCGGTCGAGCAACAGCTCCCGGGGCGGCGGCGCGACTACGTAGACCAGTGCCTGTTGCGAGCGCTGGCTGGCGGCGTCGAACTCGCGGATCGACTCGACCTCGTCGCCGAGCAGCTCCACCCGGACGGGGTTCGTTCGCTGGGGCGGGAAGAGGTCGAGGATGCCACCGCGCACCGCGAGCTCGCCCCGCTCTTCGACCAACGGCATGCGCGTGTAGCCGCCGCAGACGAGGGTTGCGACCAGGGCGTCCCGGTCGATCGTCTGGCCCACCTCGAGGTGCACCGAGCGCGCCCGCACCGAGTCGCGCGAGGGAACCCGCGCGGCCAGCGCCGTCCACGGCGCCACCACCACCGGCGCGGGCTCACTGGCCGCGGCGATCCCGTCCCGCGGCACCGGGCTCGCGAGCCAGCGGTAGAGCACGTCCATGCGTTGGGCGACGACAAAGGGCTGGGGCGAGAAGCGTTCGTAGGGGTGGGTGTCGTGGCGCGGGAAGAAGCGCACGCGCCCGCCCTGCTCCGGCTCGCCGAGGGCGGCCCGCAGGTCCGCGGACAGCGCGTCCGCCGCCTTGGCGTTGGCCGCGACGAACAACACGGGGCGCTCGCCGTGCACACGCACCAGGTGGGCCCCGGCCACGCCGCGCGCCGCGCTTTCTCCTCGTGC
>JBHHVG010000150.1:0-7169 GCA_046754165.1 Myxococcota bacterium | reverse complement strand
GTGGACCCATTGACCGAACTGTGCGGACGAACGTGCCTCGTCACCGGGGCGACGAGTGGGCACGGGCTGGCGGTGGCCCGGGCGCTGGCGGGGCTCGGGGCCGACCTCGTGCTGCTCGGCCGCAGCGAGGAGAAGTGCCGCGCGGTGCAGCGCGAGATCGCGTCCGCAAGCGGCAAGACACCCGAGATTCTGCTGTGCGATCTGGCGTCGCGCAAAGACATCGACCGCGCCTCGGACGAGTTCCTCGCGATCGGCCGGCCACTCCACGTGCTCGTCAACAATGCCGGGCTGGTGAACCTGAAGCGCGTGGAGAACGCGGACGGAATCGAGATGACGTTCGCAGTGAACTACCTGTCGATGTTCCAGCTCACGCTCCGTCTGCTCGAACGGATGAAGGCGAGCACTCCCGCGCGCATCGTGAACATCTCGTCGGACACGTACCGGATCGCTTCCCTCGACCTCGCCGATCTCCAGCTCCGCGAGAGCTACTCGCTGTCGCGCGCCTACGCGCAGTCGAAGCTCTCGATCGTCTACTTCACCCTCGAGCTCGCCCGGCGCCTCGAGGGCAGCGGCGTCACCGCGAACGCGGTCGATCCGGGCCCGGTCGCCTCGAACATCGGAGCCAACAATCCGGGAGTGCTCTACAGCCTCGCGGCACCGGTGATCCGAACCCTCTTCCCGAGCGCCGCGCGGGCGGCGAGGACGACGTTGCTGGTGGCGGCGTCGGAGGAGACCGCCGGTGAGACCGGCGGCTACTGGCGCTCCCGAAAGCGGCGCCTGCGACCGCTCAAGAACCCCGACCCCGAGCTGGCGGCGGGCCTCTGGCGCGAGAGCGTGCGGCTGACGGGGGTAGACCTCGCAGGCTGACGGCCAGCCTTCCCCCACTCGGGTTATCCTCGCAGCATGAAGCTTCGGTGGATCCTCGCAGCGGCCATCGGCGTGGCCGGCGCGGTCGGGACCGCCTTCGCCGCGGTCGCGCCGCCGTTTCATACGGCCGCCCCGGGTGAGCTCGCCGCCGGCAAGTTCCTGGTGGCGATGCCCGGCACCGGCGGGCCGTACTTCCACCAGAGCGTCGTGCTGCTCGTGGAGTACGGACGGGACGGCGCCGTCGGCGTGATCATCAACCGACCCACCGAAATCGCGCTGACGCAGCTTCTCCCGGAGATGGAGTCGCTGAAGGGTCGCTCGGATCGCGCCTTCCTCGGCGGGCCGGTCGAACGCAATCTGATGTTGATGCTCTACCGGGCGAGCGAGCCACCTCCGGACTCGCACCGGGTCGTCGGAGACATCCACGTGAGCGGCAGCTTCGACACGCTGAACGCGGTCGTCGAGGGGGGCGCCCTGCAGGGCAGCTACCGCGCCTACGTCGGGTACTCCGGCTGGGCCCCGCGGCAGCTCGAGGTCGAGGTCCTCCGCGGAGCATGGCTGATCGTGCCCGCCGACGAGCGCGCGGTATTCGAGATGGATCCCGACAAGGTCTGGCGCGAGTTCATCGACCGCAGCGAGCGGATCGAGACGAGGCGCAGCCCCGCGGGCGCTCTCGAACGGCACGCTTTCACATCGCGGTCCGCCTTGGCCCCGACGTCACCCGGCTCACCGTCTCGTCACTCGGATGTCGAGAAATGGCGGCGACCACGTCACGCACGCGCAGCAGATCCGGCAGGACCATGGGGTCGTCCGGTGCGTACGGCCGATAGACAAGATAGAGCGGCACTCCCGCCCGACCGAAGCGGGCGAGTTCCGCCTGGATGTCCTCGTCTCGCCGCGTCCAATCGGCCTCGAAGAGGCCGACTTCGTGGCGAGCGAGTAGCCTATGGGACACGCGACCGGCGCGCGCCCCACTTCGTGGCGAGCGAACTCCTCCTGCACGACGTCGTTGGCCAGCACGCTGTGCTCGTTGAGCTTGCAGGTGATGCACCAATCAGCGGTAAACGCCACGAAGGCCGGCTTCCCTCCCGAGACGCGCCGCGCGACGAGCTCCCGGTCGTACGGCTCCCAGTTCGAATCCCCGACCGAGGGCGAGGGTACCGGGTCGTCGAAGGCGGCCTCGAACCCGGCGAGGCCGATCAGCACGCTGCACGCGAGCGCTGCACGCGCAGCACGAGACACGCGGGGCCGGTCCGATGGCGTCAACCAGACGAGACCGCACACGCCCGCAGCCACCACGACGAGGAACAGCAGCAGCGCCGCCATGCCGTCGGCTCCGGCGTTGCGGCCGAAGATCCACAGCAGCCAGACGGCCGTCGCGAGCAGCACGAAGCCGAGACCGGCGCGCAGGTGAAGCATCCAGCCGCCGGAGCGCGGTAGCCAGCGCGCCCAACCCGGTGCGAACGCGATCGCGACATAGGGCGCCGCGAGCCCGAGCCCGATGGCACCGAAGACGGCGAGGATCACCGGCGCGGAGCCGGCGAAGGCAAAGCCGACGGCCGTTCCGAGGAACGGCGCCGAGCAGGGCGTTGCCAACACCACGATGAGCAGACCCTCGAAGAAGCTGCGGCGCGCACCCGTGGCCTGCGACCCCAGGTCCGCCAATCTCCCAGCTCCGAGCTGGATCTCGAAGACTCCAAAGAGGTTGAGTGCGAACACAACGAGCACCGTGGCGATTCCGGCGATGAAGACGGGCTCCTGAAACTGGAATCCCCAGCCGACCGCCGTACCGCCTGCGCGCAGCATTGCGACGACCGCGCCGAGTGCGAGCAACGTCGACAGCACGCCCGACGTGTAGGCGAGCGTATGGGCGATCACCTCGCCGCGTTCCCGCCGGGCCAGCTCCGCCAGGGTGACGAGCTTGATCGCCAGCACGGGCAGCACGCACGGCATCAGGTTGAGGACGAGCCCGCCGAGGAAGGCGAGACCGAGCGCGGCCGCCAGGCCGATCGACACCCGGGCCGGCGGGGGGGCCGGGATCCCGCGAGCTGCGGGGCGTAGCGGACGAAGAGACGCCGCGTCTCGTCGGCGTCCGCGGTGGATCCCGTCTCGTCCAGGGCCCGGCGCAGCGAGAAGCGGGCCGGCACGCACTCGATCTTGCAGGCGAGCAGCTCCACGCTGACGCCCACCAGCGCGACGGGCGGATCCGTCCGCAGGACGGTGAGCGGAGCAGCGAGCAGCACTTCGCCGCTGAAGCCGTAGGTCTTGAAGCGGCCGTCGGCCTCGCTGAAGGTCTCCACCGGTGGCCACGCGACGGCGCCGACCTCCCCGCCGTCGACCTCCCAGCGAAGCAGCGTGGGCAGGCCCGAGTCTCCGGGCTCCGGCCCGTAGACGTGCCAACCCGGTGACATCCGCAGCAGCACGCCCACGCGCACCGGCCCGAACGGCGCCGCGTCGTCCGGATGGACCAAGAGCTCGGCGCGGACGCGGGGCGAGCCGTCGCGCACGACGGCAGCGGCGGTCGCCTCTGCCGGTGCGGCGATGGCGGCGGCCGGGCCGGCGCCCGCCGCAACCACCAGCAGGGCCATGGCGCAGCCGATCGCGCCGAGGGCGTTCCGATGAGCGGACGGTCGTTCGAACATGCCGGCAGATCCGCCTCCTGGGAGATCATCGGCAGATCGCGCCCGAGCCTGTGACCCGGATGACGTCGGCGGTCCCCCCGCGCGCGTGCGGATCGCGGAATCCGGTGATCGACCCAGCCGGTGTCGGTATTCCTCCCGATGCCGAGATGCCGCCGGACGCTGGAGTTCTCACGATTTCGCGAATACCCATCCAGAAGCCCGCGCAGAGCGAAATTGTGATTGACATCGACGAGAAACACGCGTAGGAGGACTTTTCAATGATTTCGGCGATCCACAAGGAGGGGTCCATGCGCTGCACGAACCTGTCTGTGCTTCTCGCGGTTCTCATGATGTCTGGCCTGCTGGCCTGTGATTTCTACCCCGGATCCCGCTACCGGTCGCAGAACTCGGTGCGGACGTGGACGTCGATCAGCGGCGGCAACTGCCTCCTCGCCGGCAGCTACACCTTCCGCCAGGATCTCCAGGTTCCGGAGTTCTCCGGCATCGAGGGAATCCGCCTGCGACCGGAATCCAAGGACGACATTGACAGCCTCCCGCAGCAGGTCTCCATCCAGTACGACCTGAACAGCAGCTTCTTCCTCCAGACCGACTTCGAGCTGAATCCCCGCGGCCGGGGCAGGTTCCGGCACCGGAAGACGGGGCCGTTCTCCTTCAACGACGGAGACGTCCTCGACTGGTGGTTCTGCGCCGACGACGGCGTCATCCCGATCCACACCCGGGTCGACCACTTCAAGAGCGTCCGCTTCCGCCGGGATTCCCAGTCGAATTCCTGAAGCGGAGCGCCCACCGGCAGGGAATCCCCGGGAATCGCGGCCGCTTCCAGGGGCGCGCCCATTCCTGACACCCGCGTCCGAAAACCGTCACTTTGGGAGGCGCGGCCCCCGCTCGCGCCCGCGCGGCTCGCAGTGAAAGTGCGCGGATCACATCGCCTTTTTCGCCTTCTCCAGCAAAGTGAACATTTGGCATGGAAAGTGCTTCTAACGAAGTACGAAGGGGGAGAAGAACATGGCCGCCGCACCGAGCGTCGCAACGGGTTCGAATAGCGCCGCCGAGCCGATCCGGCTGACGCTGCTCGATCTGGTCGAAGCGGTCAGCGACGTCACCGCGAGCGACGTCGAGATCGTCGCGACCGTCCTCCACATGCTCGAGAGCGGGCGCGTCCGGCTGGACGGAAACTTCCGCGGGGCGCCCCTCAGCGTCTTCTCCTAGCCCAGGCGGGTCATCGGCGGGCAGAGCCCGCCTTCGGCCCGCCACCTCGCCTTGACCCCATCGACCGCTTGTGGAACATGACCCTCGGTCGGGGGGTCGATCATGGCCAGTCGCAGGGCCGCATCCACGAAGAAGGGCCGCGCCAGGGCGGGCAGAAAGATCCGCTCCGCGAAGGCGGGACGCAAGCCCGCGGCGCGCAAGGCTCGCGGCGCGAAGGCGCGTCCGCGCCGGTCGAAGGCCAGATCCGACGCCGCGGACGACACCGGCGCAGACGAGCCCAAGACCTCCGCGGTCATCCTCGCCGCCAAGCAGCGCGATATCTCCGTCTCCGAGTTCTTTGCCAAGAACCGGCATCTGCTCGGCTTCGACAATCCGTCCAAGGCCCTGCTCACCACCGTGAAAGAGGGGGTCGACAACGCCCTCGACGCCTGCGAGGAAGCCGGCGTGTTGCCGGACATCCGCGTCGAGATCGCTCAGCGCTCGGACACCCGCTTCCGCATCGCCATCGAGGACAACGGCCCCGGAATCGTGCGGGCCCAGGTTCCCAAGATCTTTGGCAGCCTGCTCTACGGCTCGAAGTTCCATCGACTGCGCCAGAGCCGCGGGCAGCAGGGCATCGGCATCAGTGCGGCCGGAATGCACGGGCTGCTCACGACCGGCAAGCCCGTGATCATCACGACCCGGACGGGCCCTCGAAAGAAGGCCCATCACTTCGAGCTCGTCATCGACACGAGACGCAACATGCCCAAGGTAAAGAAGGACGACGAGGTCGATTGGAAGAAACCACACGGAACCCGGGTGGAGATCGAGCTCGAGGGCAACTACCGCGGCGGCCAGCACTCCGTCGACGCCTACATCCGCCAGATCTCCCTGGCCAACCCCCACGCGCAGATCACCTACGTGCCGCCCAAGGCCGAGGAGCACGGCGCCCTGCACGTCTTCCCGCGCGTCACCAAGCAGGTCCCCGAGGAGACCGCCGAGATCAAGCCCCACCCCTACGGCGTCGAGCTCGGCGTGCTGATGCAGATGTTTCGGGACACCAACGCCCGCAACCTGCGGTCCTGCTTGACCAGCGACTTCAGCCGGATGTCGCCGCGAACGGCGGCGGAGATCTGCGAGCGGTCCGGGGTTTCGCCGAAGCGCCGTCCGGGCGAGATCGGCCGCGACGAGGCAGAGAAGATCCACGAGGCCATCCAATCCGCGAAGATCATGGCCCCCCCGACCAACTGCATCGCTCCCATCGGCGAGGACCTCATCCTGCGGGCATTGAAGGCCGAGGTCGCCGCCGACTTCTACACGTCGGTGACGCGCCGGGCGACGGTGTATCGCGGCAACCCCTTTCTGATCGAGGTGGGGCTCGCGTACGGAGGGGAGCTCTCGTCCGATGCCCCGATCACCGTCTACCGCTACGCGAACCGCGTGCCGCTTCAATACCAGCCCGGCGCGTGCGCGGTCACCAAGGCGGTCACCGGGACGGACTGGAAGTCCTATCAACTGCTCCAGCCACGCGGCGCGCTGCCGGTGGGCCCGATGTTGCTGATGGTCCACATCGCGAGCGTCTGGGTTCCGTTCACGTCCGAGAGCAAGGACGCCATCGCGCACTACCCGGAGATCATCAAGGAGATGCGGCTCGGGCTCCAAGAGTGCGGTCGCAAGGTCTCGACGTTCATCCGAAAACGGCGGCGCAAGGCGGACGAGGAGAAGAAGCGCGCCTATATCGTGAAATACATCCCCCAGGTCGCCGTCGGGCTGCAGCAGATCCTTGGCCTCTCGGAGCCCGAGCGGCAGAAGGTCGTCACGAACCTCACGGACGTTCTCGAACGCAGCCGGAAGATGTGATCGTGGCCTCACGGAAGAAGACCACTGCGAAGAAGGCCGCCCGAAAGAAGACAGCCAAGAAGAAGGTGAACCGGAAGAAATCGTCCTCGGCCACCGGCCTGCGCCTGAAGAAGCAGGACGAGCTCACCATCCGTCTGATCCACAGCGCCGCCGAGGAGGTTCACCGCGACATCCTGAAGCGGGCCAAACCAGACCTGTCGTTTCCCGTCCGGACGCTCAAGAACGTCTCCTACTCCACGAAGAAGGGCTACTTCGAAATCGGCAAGCAGAAGAAGGTCCGGACGCTCACGGTCAACACGGTCAAGAGCTTCGCCCAGACCCTGCGGATGATGGGCCTCTCGAAGGAGCTCGTCGAAACCAACGACTTCGCGACGAAGCGGGACGCCTACTACCAGAGCAAGAACTGGGAGGAGGCCCGCTTCGACGAGCAGACCGAGTCGGACACGGTGATGGACGACATCGAGGCGCTCTTCTCGATGCGGGGAACCTCTCGCGAGCAGCTGCGCTTCATTCCGGACGAGCACGGCGGCGCCGTTGCCGGCCGCCTCGTCGTGCTCGACCCAGACCGCGAGACGGGCGAGATCGAACGCATCGACTGCGCACGCTTCGGCT
>JBHHVG010000149.1:0-7205 GCA_046754165.1 Myxococcota bacterium | reverse complement strand
TGATGAGCTCGCCGGACGGGGCGCGCACGTTCAGCAGTCCGAGCTCCGCGGGATCGTCGCGGTACTCGGGACGGAGCTGTACGCGCACGTCGTAGCGCTCCCCGGCTTCCTCGAAGCTGGTCACCTCGAGTCCGCCGAGCAGTGCAGAGATGCTGCGCCCGATCTGGGCGGCGGAGACGCCGAGGTCTGCGCTGCGCTCGCGGTTCAGGTCGAGGGCAATCTCGGGCTTGCCCGCCTGGTAGCTCGTGCCGAGATCCTGGTAGCCCCCGGCTTCCCGCATGCGCGCGATGATCTGGCGCGCGTACAGCTCGAGGCGCGCTGGCTCCGGACCGCTCAGCGTCCAGGAGAGCGTGTGGTAACGCCCGCCGCGGATGCTCATCCACGGGATGTACTCGACCGAGGAATCCAGCAGCGGAAGCCCAGCGGCCTCGATCGCGGCCCGCAGATCTTCCATCACCTCGTGCTGCGAGACGTCGCGTTCGCCGCGTCGCGTCAGCTGCACATAGAAGGTCGCTTCGTTGGCGCGGCGTTCGGCGCCGCCACCGATCGTCGTGAAGACCGCGCGGACCTCCGGGTGCGCCCGGAAGGCTTGCTCGATCTGCACGCTCGCGTCGCGGGTCTGCTGTACCGGGGTCCCCGGCGCCAGCTCGATCCACGCGTTGAACTCCCCGCGATCCGAGGCCGGGGCGAAATCGACGGGCACCAGTGCGGCGAGTCCGATGCCCAGAAACAGGGCCGCGAACGCGATCCCGACCACGATCCGGCGGTTGCCGAGGCTCCAGACCAGCATGCGCCGGTACCCGGTCTCCAGCGCGCGGTAGCCGCGCTCCATGGCGCGGTAGGCGCCCCCCGTCTTGGCCTCCTGCTCGGGCCGCAACATGCGCGCGCAGAGCATCGGAGTGAGCGTGAGCGCCACGAGCGTCGACGTGCATACCGCGAAGGTCACCACCAGTCCGAACTCGGTGAAGAACTGCCCGACGATCCCCCGCATGAACGCAATGGGGACGAATACGGCGCACAGCGCGGCGGTCGTCGCCACCACGGCCAAGCCGACCTCGTGGGTGCCGCGCAGCGCTGCCTCCGCGCGCGGCTCGTCTGGCCGCATGTGCCGATGGACGTTCTCGACGACGACGATCGCGTCGTCGATCAGGATGCCAATGCTCAACGAGAGCGCGATCAATGTCAGGTTGTTGAGCGTGAAGTCGAAGGCGTAGATCAAGACGAAGCTCGCCACGAGAGAGGACGGGATCGCCAGCGACGCGATCAGCGTGGAGCGCCAGCTGCGCAGGAACGCGAAGATCACCATCACCGCGAGCAGGCCGCCGAGTATCAGATTCGAGCGCACCTCGTCGAGGGAGCGTTCGATGAAGATGGTCGTGTCCTGGGCGATCACCATCGAGACGTTGTCCGGGAGCTGCGGGCGGATGCGCTCGATCTCGGCCTTCACGGCCTTCGCCACGGCTACCTGGTTCGCACCCGACTGCCGCCGGACCCGCAGCGCGACGCCCGTCTCGCCATTGAGACGGGAGACACTGCGCCTCGCCGCCATGCCGTCTTCCACGATCGCGACGTCGCGCAGGTGAATCGGGCGCCCGCTCCGCTCCGCCACGGTCAGCGCGCCGAAGTGAGCGGTGGTGGTGAGCTTTCCCTTCATCTTGACCACGTACTCGGTGTCGGGGGTCTCGATGCGCCCACCGGGCACCTCGACGTGCTCTCGCTTCAGCACCGCCAGGACGTCGTCGACGGCCAGGCCGTAGCCCGAGAGCCGAAGGGGGTCGAGCCAGATGCGGATCTCGCGCCGGCGGTCGCCGACGAGGGTGACGTTTCCGACGCCGCTGACGCGTTCGAGGGGCTGCTTGACACGCTTGTCGGCCATCTCGGAGAGGGTCCGGATCGGGAGCGGACCGGAGAGCAGCACCGACAGGATCGGCTCGCTCTCGGCGTCGAAGCGCTCGACGATCGGTGTCTTGGCCTCCTTCGGCAGGCGCTCCCGAGCGGCGGCCACCTTGTCGCGGACGTCCTGGGCTCGATCGGCGATGTCCTGCTCGAGCTCGAAGCCGATGATGATCCGCGAGAAGCCCTCGGCGGAGACGCTCGAGAGACGATCCACGCCGCTGATGGCGTTGATGGCCTCCTCGAGAGGCTCGGTCACCGAGCGTTCGATGGCGCCGGGCGTGCTGCCTGGCATGCGCGTCGTCACCGTCACGACGGGCATCTCTACGTCGGGGAAGAGGGCTACGTCGATGCGCGGCATCGAGACGAGGCCCATCACCACGAGCGCGCCGATCAGCATCACGGCGACGACGGGCCGCCGGACGGAGATTTCGACGAGGCCGAGCTTCACGTTGCGCGACCGCGACCGGCGCTCGCGGCCTCGGCAGATTCGACCTTCATGCCCGGAACGAGCAGTCGCGCGGCGTCGCCCACGACGACGACGTCTCCCGGCGCCAGGCCGTCGACGATCACCGCCGCCTCCTCGGTGACGATTCCGGTCTCGATGGCGACCGACTCCACGCGCCCCTCGCGCACGCGAAAGACGAGCGAGCGCCCGTCCACGACGTCGATGGCGCTGCGTGGGATCATCAGCACGTCACTGAGCGCCGCGGGCGTGATCTCGATCTTCGCGAGCACGCCGGCCTTGAGCTCGCGCCGGTGATTGGAAACGACGATCCGCACGAGATAGGTGCGGGTGGCGGGGTCGATCGTGTCCGAAACGGCGCTGACCTCCGATTCGATCGGCTGCGACCGCCCCTGCACGTGAATGCGTACGCGATCCCCGACGTGCACGAGGTCGAGGTGCGACTCGGCGACGGCAGCGCGCGCCTCGAGCCACGCTGTCTCCTGGAGCTCGACCACGGTCGTCTGGGGTGTGACGGTGGTGCCCTCGTCGGCGAGGCGCCGGGAGATCGATCCGGCGTACGGGGCGCGGACGGTTGCGTCGGCCAGGTCTCGCTGTGCGATCTCCACAGCTCGGGCCGCTTGACGCTCGTGGGCCCGGGCCACCTCCAGCTGCGTGCGCAGATGTGCGACGCGCTGCTCGGCCACGAGCTCGTCTTCCAGAAGCTTCTCCTGCGCGGCGAGGTCCTCCGCGAGTTGGCGCCGCTCAGCCCGTGCCACGTCGCGCCCCGCGCGTGCCTGGCTCAGCACCGCCGCGGTGCTGCTGGATTCGATCTCGAAGAGCACGTCACCTTCCGCGACGCGGTCGCCCACGTGGACGTGGAGGCGCGCGATCCGGCCCGGAAGCCGGGGCCCGATCTGGCTCGTGCGCCGCGCCACGAGGCTTCCGGAGACGACGACCCTCGAGACGATCGGGCCGCGCCGTACCCGAGCGGTCTCGACCGCCATCACCGGCTCCTCGGAATCCTCGGGCTGCGGCGACACGACCTCCGTGCCGCGGCAGGCGAGGGGGGCGAGGGCGCCGGCGAGCAGCAGCAGAAGCGCGAGCGGGCTTCTCCGCGGGCGCCTCTCGCATCGGCGCGCGTTCATTTCGGCTTCCCTTCTGGAGGCGCCGGGTCGGACGCGATTCCGGAAAGAAAGACATCGACCAGCCCTTCGAGCGCCTCGCGCCGCTCGTCGGTCTTCGTGAGCAGAACGCCGAAAACACTCGTCAGGAAGGTCACCGTGAGCTGGTCCGGCGGGAGCCCCGGACGCAGCAGGCCGCGCTCGGCCGCCCCGGCGAGCTGGTGCTCGATCTCGACAACCAGAGGGAATGTCTGCTCGGCCCTCTCCGGCTCGGGGAAGCGGCGCACGTAGATGGCGAGAATGTCGCGAAGCAATCGCTCGTCGCCGACCTGGGCCTCGACCTTGAGGATGCCCTCGACCACTGTCGCCAGGATCGTCCGCAGCGACGGACGTGAGTTGCGCAGGCCCATCAGCTGCGCCGCGACCTGGTTCTCGAGCATCTGCTCGAGCACCAGCAGCACGTGCTCCTTGCTCGGAAAGTGGAAGTAGAAGGTCCCGCGGGCGACGCCCGCCGCTCGGGCGATGGCGTCGATCTGTGCGTCGGTACAGCCCACCCGCCGGAATTCGGCCACCGCGGTCTCGAAGACGCGGAGTCGGGTTGCCACGCGCTGGCGATCCCGCCGGGTGAGCAGGTTGTCGTTGATATCTGTCATTGACATATGTCAATAGCATATGTCAATGACATTCATCAACCAACTGCGCCCCGGTTGCCCGACAGTGCCCCTTCCCCGAGGGGACGTTCTCGACCGCCGTCCGGCGACCCGGCTCCAAACCTCCGGCGACTATCATTGCGCGTATGTTGGACCTGTTCTGCAAGCCCCGACGCATGAGGACGAGAGCTGGCGCCGCCCCGTAAGTCCATTCCATGTCGTACTTCGACCGGCCCGCAACCATCGCGCCCATCTTCGCTTCCTTCTTTGCGATCTTCCTGCCGGTCTGCGCTCTCCAAATCGTTCCCAACTTCGTCGAGGTCCTGCCTTATCTCTTCGTGCTGAATGCCGTGGGTCTCGGCATCACGCACTTCATCATCACGTTGGCGCTCTACTTCCAGGGCCCGAACCGCGACTACTTCAACAGCAGCCCGACCAACCGATTGATCTACTTCGGCATTCCGCTCGCGATCCTGCTGTTCTTCGCCGTGACGGCGGCCGCCGATGTGCGCACCACCTTCCCCGCGTTCAGCCTGTACTTCTTCGGAGCCATCCGCTTCTTCGACTTCTTTCACGTCGGGCGACAGAGCTTCGGCATGTTGCAGATCTTCCGCAGGCCGCTGCAGGGACGATCCCCGAGTTGGCTGCGCCGTGGCGAGAACGTCTTCTTCATCGGCATGGCCGCCATGCAGTGGGAGACGTTCGTTCTCAACGGCCGATTCCGCCCCGACCTCATCTACGTGTCGCTGCCCGCGATCGCCATGGCCGCGCTCTTCTGCTCGATCGTGGCGAGCTACCTCGTGGGGGAACAGCGGTCGCGAAGCGGCGGGCGGCCTTGGGTGCCTCTGGCGTACTTCGTGATGCAGGCACTGTGCGCCGCCAGCGCGGTGTACGACATTCGGCTCTATCTCACTGCATTGGCCATGCACTACGTGGAATACCACGTGATCATGATGCCTCGCTGCTTCCGAGCCGAAATCGACCCCGAACGATGGGTCGACCGGTTCTACGCGCGTGTCCGCCGGCACGGCCCTGTCTTCTTCTCCGTGCTGCTGGTCGTGCTCGTCGTGTTCGAGATGCGCCACCACGTCGACACGCAGTCATTTACCGCGACGTTCTTGGTCCACATCTTCGACGGCATCTTCTTCATGCACTACTTCGTCGATGCATTCCTCTGGAAGTTCCACAAACCGTACTACAAGGAGACACTCACACCGCTCTACTTCTCGCCAGGCGCGACGACCGGCGCAGCGGACCACCCGGACCGTGCCGGGTGGATTGCCGCGGGCGTAGTGACTGCCGGTCTGTTCCTGGCGTGGACCCAGGGCCTGTTGGGTGACGCGGCGGAGGAGGCCCGCCGGCGCACCATCGATCCCATCCACGCTCGCAATCACCTTCACTGGGGGATCTCGCTGGCGCAGCGCAGCGAGTGGACGAAAGCCGAGCGGCATTTCCGCGAGGCGGTGGATCGCAACCCGGAGAACCTCCCCGCGTGGCGCCTACTCGAAACGGCACAGAAGAATGCACTGATCGGGAGGCGCGCTCGCTAGCTCGCCGCCGCTATCCCGCGCTCATCACGCCGCGCCCGTGGGGATCTCCTCGGATGCGATCTTCTGAGCCCCACATGGCGCCTTCGGGCGGGTGGTCAGATTGCATCCGTAATTCAGCTGCTCGTCCATTCTGCATGACCACACGAGCTGGCCGTTCCAGACGCTGAGGTCCGGGCAGCTGTCGCACATGATCTGGGATCCGTCATCGAGAAGATCGATGGGTTGGATCACCATGATCGACTGATAGTGAAGGCGCCTGAAGAGGTTCAGCGGGTTCGAATAGAAGCGCTTGGCCGCTGATCTGAGCCGATGGTCGAGGACTCCGAACAGCAGCATCGACTTCCCCATTCGCGTCGTGCGGGGCCCGGAATAGGCCAGGTATCGGTCGCGAATGAGGTGATGGAACATCTGGATGATCTCCATCCCCTTCTTCCCCATGTAGCCGTAGGTCTTCCCCGGGACCCCGAGGCGCCCGCTCAGCAGCCACTTGATCGAATCGGGCCGATCGGTTCCGTTCAAGAAGGCACAGCCGTCAAAGTCGGGGTACTCGGACCGGATCAGGTCGTAGATCTCCTGCGTCTTGACGTCCTTCTTGTCTTCTCCCTCGTCGTTGTAGATGAGCCCGTCCGCCTGCAGCTTTTCCGATCCCGCGAAGAAATCGAATCTCCCGGCGTCGATCGCCCGGTAGAGGATGAACACCATCAGCTGGACGATGTCGATGTTGCGTTCCGCCCACTTCATCATCTCGGGCACGAATTTCTTCGAATCCTCGTAGACGGTCGAGTTGAAGGCGCAAGCGAGGTCTCCAGCGTCGGCCACCATTTGCGCGTAGGTGTGACGAAGCTCGTTCAACTCGAGCTCGTTCGCGTCTTTCCAGCCGGGCCGATTCTGCTTGCTGTCGATGTGGAACGTGAATCCCGTGGCGCCGGCCTGTTTCAGTTCACGGAGGAGTTCCGGTGTCAGGGCGAGCCCGTTGGTGTTGAGGATCGGCTTGAGATCCCGCGCCTTCACGCGGCGCACGATTTCGATGATCTCGGGGTGCACCAAGGGGTCGCCGCCGGCGATCGAGACCGCGTCGAACTTCCTGAATTTCTGAAAGACATCCAGGTCGTCCTCGATCTGTTCGAGTGACTTGTGGCCACCCGCCTCGTTTCGCCGATAGCAGCCATAACACGCGAGATTGCATTGAACCGTCGGCTCCAGCCACGAGATCGAGTTGTCCGGGAGATTCCAGGGAAGCCTGTAGTAGTCCTGATGGTTCAGCGCTGACAACGGTTTCCTCTCCTCTGCGTTCGGGTCGTTCCCGGCGGAGCCGACCATCCGTGCCCCCATCGATCGACGATCGCGATCGAATCGAGGAGGTTATGCACGCGACGTGGCGCCCGCGGTATGACAGCGGTCATACCCGGTGCCCGGCGCGCCCTCGTCGAGGGCGCCGTTCCGTTGCAATCCCCCCCCACTTTCGAGGGGATTCGTGCGCGGCCATCCCGGAGTGAGCCGCCCGGGGATCTCCGGATGCTCTGGCGGGAGTTCCATCTCGAGG
>JBHHVG010000148.1:0-7251 GCA_046754165.1 Myxococcota bacterium | reverse complement strand
CGAGCGCGGAGCCGGCCGCCGCGAGGAGCGCGCGATGACGCGCCGCCGCAAGCTCCTGCTTCCCGTCGGGATCCTGCTGGCAGGCGTCCTCGGCGCCATCCTGATCGTCGCGATGCGGCCGCAGGCCGCGCCGGCGCCGCGGGAACCCTCGGCGCCGCTGGTGCGCGTGGAGCGCGTGTCACGCCATTCGCTGGAGTTCGCCGTGCGCGCCCACGGCACGGTCGCCCCGCGCACGGAGAGCGACCTGATCCCCCAGGTTTCGGGCCCGGTGGTGTGGGTGTCGCCGGCCCTGGCCTCCGGAGGCTTCTTCGAAGAAGGGGAGCCACTGATCCGGATCGAACGCGCCGACTACGAGGTCGCCCTCGAGGGCGCCCGGGCCGCGGTGGCCCGTGCCCGCAGCGAGAACGACCGCGCCGCGAAGGATCTCGAGCGCCAGGATCTGCTCTCCAGGAGATCCGTGGCGAGTGCGGCCCGCTACGACGATGCCGTCAACAACATGCGCGTCGCCGCCGCCGCCCTGCGCGAGGCCCAGGCCAAGCTCGAGCGGGCGGAACGCGACCTCCTGCGCACGGAGATCCTGGCGCCCTACGCGGGGCGCGTGCGGCAGGAGAACGTAGACCCCGGGCAGTTCGTCACGCGAGGATCGTCGATCGGCAGGATCTACGCCGTCGACTACGCGGAGATCCGCCTTCCGGTTCCGGATGCGGAGCTCAGCTTCCTCGACCTTCCGATGCTGTACCGCGGCGAGACGCCGGAAGCGGGATGGCCCGAGGTGCGCCTGCGCGCCCGGTTCGCGGGCCGGGAGCACACCTGGGTCGGACACATCGTGCGGACCGAGGGGGAGATCGACTCGCGCAGCCGCATGGTGACGGTCGTGGCGCAGGTCGCCGACCCGTACGGGCGCGCGGCGAGCGGGCCCGGCGCAGCGGGCGCTGATCCCGACCGGCCTCCCCTCGCGGTCGGCCTGTTCGTGGACGCCGAGATCCGGGGCCGGCGGGTGGACGGCGCCGTGGTACTGCCGCGCGCGGCGCTCCGGGGAGGAGACCGCGTGCTCGTCGTCGATGACGAGGGGCGCATGCGCTTCCGCGACGTCGAAGTCCTCCGCAGCGAACGCGAAGAAGTCGTCATCGGGGACGGCCTGGCCACCGGAGAGAATGTCGTGGTGTCACCCCTCAGCGCCGCCGTCGACGGCATGAAGGTCCGGATGCTGTGGGCCGACCCGGACCAGGCGAGCCTGGCCGCTGACGGCGTATTCGACGCGGCAGGGGGGCGCGCGGTCGCGGCGGCGAACCCGTGAACGGGATCATCGCGTGGTTCGCCCGGAACCACGTCGCCGCCAACCTCCTGATGTTCCTGATGTTCGTTTCCGGCGTGATGGCGATCCCGTCCATCCAGCAGAAGGCGTTTCCCGACATCAACATCGAGATCATCCAGATCGCCGTGCCCTACCTCGGCGCCGCCCCGGAAGAAGTGGAGGAGGGCGTCTGCGTCCGGATCGAAGAGGAGATCCAGGGCATCGACGGCATCGAGCAGATCATCTCGACCGCCACGGAGGGCGCTTGCAACGTCCGCGCGGAGCTGATCGCCGGTATGGACGTCGACCGCGCGAAGAGCGAGATCGAGAATGCCGTCGACGCCATCGACACCTTCCCGGAGGAGACCCTGAAACCGATCGTCAAGCATTTCTCGATCCGCCGGAACGCCATCCAGATCGCGCTGTCCGGAGACGTCGACGAGCGCACCCTCAAGGTCTACGGCCAGAGGATCCGCGACGCCATCGCGGCGCTGCCGGGCGTCACCCAGGTCGACCTCACCAACTCGCGCAACTACGAGATCTCGATCGAGGTGCCGGAAGAGGCGCTGCGCCGCCATCGCCTGCGCTTCGACCAGGTGGTGGAGGCCGTGCGGCGATCGTCCCTCGACCTGCCCGGAGGATCGATCAAGACCGGCCGGGGCGAGATCCTGCTCCGCACCAAGGGCCAGGCCTACACCGGCTTGGACTTCGAGGACCTCGTCGTCCTCACCCGGCGCGACGGGACGCTCCTGCGGCTCGGCGAGATCGCCCGTGTGGTCGACGGATTCCAGGAGGATCCGCGCTTCGCGCGTTTCGACGGGCAGAGCGCAGTGCTGATCCAGGTCTTCCGCGTCGGCGACCAGAAGGTGCTCGACCTGGTGGAGACGGTGAAGAACTACGTCGAGACGGCCCGCAGCGATCTCCCAGAAGGCCTCTCCCTCACCGTGTGGCGCGACGGTTCCCGGAGCCTGCGGGATCGGCTCGACATCCTGGTCCGCAACGGCCGCAGCGGCTTCATCCTCGTCTTCGTGGTGCTGTCGTGCTTCCTCCGCCTGCGCCTGGCCATGTGGGTGAGCCTCGGGGTCCCGCTCTCGTTCCTCGGTGCGCTGGCGCTCTTCCCATCGCTCGGCATCTCGATCGACGTGATCTCCCTGTTCGCCTTCATACTGGTGCTCGGGCTCCTCGTCGACGACGCCATCGTCGTCGGCGAAAACGTCCACTCCCACCAGGAGCAGGCGGAGAACCCCCTGGAGGCGTCGATCGTGGGTACCCAGGAGGTCTCGGTCCCGGTGATCTTCGGCGTGCTGACGACGGTGGCGGCCTTCATCCCGCTCATCATCGCGCCGGGCGCGCTGGGCCAGATCTTCTCGGGAATCGGCATCGTGGTCTGCTGCTGCCTCTCCTTCTCGCTCGTCGAAAGCACCCTCGTGCTGCCGTCGCATCTCGGAATCGTGCGCTCGGCCCGGGGCACGGGCGCGAAGCGCAGCGGCGTCCGGGCGCGCTGGAAGCGCTTCCAGACCGTCATGTCGGGCAGCCTCGTGCGGCTCGCCCACCGCGGCTACCGCCCGGCGCTCGCCCGGGCCATCGAGTGGCGCTACGCGACCCTCGCCGTTGGCGTGGTGCTGCTGATGTGGGCGCTGGTGGTGGTGCTCACCGGTGGCATCCCGTTCACCTTCTTTCCCCCCGTCGAGGCGGACTACGTGTCCGCGACCCTCGCCATGCCCCAGGGAACTCCGGTCGAGGTGACCTCCGCCGCGGTGCGCGAGCTCGAGGCCTCGGCCCGGCGCGTCGGCTCGATGCTCCAGCAGGAGGTCGGCGCCGGCGCCGAACCGGTGGTGCTGCACGGGCTCGCCTCGGTGGGCGAGCAGCCTTCCACCGGCGGCCGCGGCGGCAACGGCCGCGTGTCCCCCAGCGCGGGACATCTCGGTGAGGTGACCCTCGAGCTGCAGAGCGCCGACCATCGCCCGATCAGCGCCAGCGCCGTGGCGCAGAGATGGCGCGAGATCACCCCGGCCATCCCGGATGCGGAAGAGCTGACCTACCGGTTCTCGATCTTCTCGGCCGGCGAGCCGATCAACCTGCGGCTCCAATCCGCAGACATCGCCGACCTCCAGCGCGCCGCCGACGGGTTGAAGGCGAAGCTCGCCGAGTACCCGGGCGTGATCGACATCGCCGACTCCTTCCGCCGCGGAAAGGAAGAGATCAAGCTCTCCATCCTTCCTTCCGCGGAGGTGCTCGGCCTCAGCCTGGAGGACCTGGCCCGCCAGGTACGCCAGGCCTTCTACGGCGAAGAGGCCCAGCGCATCCAGCGCAACCGCGAAGATGTACGCGTGATGGTGCGCTACCCGCAGTCCCAGCGTCGCTCGATCGGCGATCTCGAGAACATGCGCATCCGCGCGCCCGACGGCTCGGAAGTGCCATTCTACACGGTGGCGAAGGCCGAGCTCGGGCGCGGCTTCGCGTCGATTCGCCGCAGCGATCGCCAGCGCATCATCAACGTCACCGCCGACATCGACCCCAGCCGCACCAACGCGAACGAGGTGATGGCGGACCTGCGAGGCAGCACCCTGCCCAGCCTCGTGCGCGACCACCCGGGCCTGCGAGTCAGTCTCGAGGGCGAGCAACGCGAGCAGCGCAAGGTATCGCTCGGCCTGATGAAGGGATACGCCTTCGCCCTCGTCCTGATCTACTCGCTGCTCGCGATCCCCCTGCGCTCCTACGCGCAGCCCCTGATCATCATGGCCGTCATCCCCTTCGGCGTCGTGGGCGCCATCGGCGGGCACCTGTTGATGGGACGGTCGCTCAGCATGATGTCGGTATTCGGGGTGGTGGCGCTGTCCGGCGTCGTCGTGAACGGGAGCCTCGTGCTGGTCCACTACGTGAACCGGCGGCGCGACCAGGGTGCGTCCGTGATGGAGGCCGTCAGCGACGCGGGGATTGCGCGCTTCCGGCCCATCGTGCTCACGTCCCTCACGACCTTTTCGGGGCTCACGCCGCTCCTGCTCGAGCGCAGCGTGTCGGCGCAGTTCCTGATTCCCATGGCGATCTCCCTGGCCTTCGGTGTGCTGTTCGCCACGGGCATCTCGCTGTTCATGGTGCCGTGCCTCTACGTCATCCTCGACGACATCCGGCGCTCGTTCGGCTCCTGGGGCCTCCTCCGAAGATCTGACGATGTGTCATATTCTGGCCGGATGACGTAGAATGCCGTTCCCCAGCCACACGAACGGAGGCTCTCCGCCGATGGCCGAAGACAATCCGAATCCGGAAACCGGCGAGGTGAATCTCTTCAGCTCCGAGTTCGCCGCCCACCCCCAGCCCGTCTACCAGCAGATGCACGAACGCTGCCCGGTGGCGCGAGCGGCCATCACGGGCTCGCCGGTGCTGACCCGCTACGAGGACGTGATCTGGGCGCTGCGCCATCCCGAGATCTTCTCGTCGGAGATGGAGATGCAGCTGGCCCTCGGCACGCAGCGGCCGATGATCCCCCAGCAGATCGATCCTCCGGAGCAGACCCGGTTTCGTCGGATTCTCGATCCGCGCTTCTCGAGGAGGCGGGTGAAGGAGATCGAGCCGGACGTGCGGCGCCACGCCAACGCCCTGATCGACAAGATCGTCGACCTCGGGGAGTGCGAGTTCGACTCTGCCTTCGCGATCCCGCTGCCGTGCACGGTCTTCCTGAGCCTGCTCGGCCTTCCCCAGGAGGACCTCGATCTCTTCCTCGAGCTGAAGGATGGCATCATCCGTCCGAAGACGACGTCCGCCGACCCGGAAGAGGCCGCGAAGCTGCGAGCCGCGACGGGCAGTCAGATCTACAGCTACTTCGAGAGGGTGATCGACGAGCGGAAGGCCTCTCCCCGCGAAGACACGATGACCTACCTCGTCAACGCGGAGATCGAGGGCAAGAAGCTCACCCGCAACGAGATCCTCGACATCTGCTTTCTGATGCTGCTCGGCGGTCTCGACACCGTGACGGCGACACTCGGTTGCAACATCGCATTCCTGGCCTCGAACCCGGAGCACCGGCGGCGCATCGTCGACGATCCGAAGCTCATCGCCAACGCCATCGAGGAGATGCTGCGCTTCGAGACCCCGGTAACCGGCGTGCCGCGGATCGCGAAGCAGAACGTCACCGTCGGCGGATTCGAGATCAAGGAGGGGGAGATGGTGATGCTCCTGCTCGGCGCAGCGGACATCGACAAGGACGCCTTCCGCGGCGCGGACCGGGTCGACTTCGATCGGGAGCGAAACCGCCACGTCGCCTTCGGCGCCGGCCCGCACCGCTGCCTCGGCTCGCACCTGGCGCGCATGGAGCTCACGGTCGCGATGGAGGAGTGGCACCGGCGCATCCCCGACTACGCCATCAAGCCCGGCGAGAGCCCCCGGGTCAGTCCGGGCATTCGCGAGGTCCAATACCTCCCGATCGTCTGGGAAGTTCGCTGAGCCGGGCATGAAGATCCGCGTCGATCTCTCCCTCTGCGTCGGACACGGCCGCTGCTACATGCTCGCGCCGGATGTCTTCGGCGAAGACGAGCACGGCCACAGCGTCCTCCGCGACGAGAACGTCCCGCCCGAGCTCGAGAAGCAGGCGCGCATGGGCGAGGCGAACTGTCCCGAGGGCGCGATCGAGATCGAAGAAGACTGACCCGAGAGGAGGCAGACGCAGATGTCGGATTGGGAGGACCTCGAGGCGATCAAACGCCTCAAGTACAAGTACCTGCGCTGCCTCGACCAGAAGCGCTGGGCCGAGCTCGCCGAGTGCTTCAGCGAGGATGCGACCTCCGCCTACAGCGGCGGCAAGTTCTCCTTCGAGGGGCGCGACGCCATCATGGGGTTCCTCGAGAAGGCCATGGGCGCAGACAGCTTCCTCTCGAGCCACACGGTCCACCACCCGGAGATCGAGTTCACGAGTCCGACCACGGCCACGGGAACCTGGGCCCTGACGGATGTGGTGATCGAGACGAAGGCGAACATCACGATCCGCGGGTCCGCGTTCTATCGCGACGAGTACGTGAAGCTGGACGGCGCCTGGAAGATCCGATCCACCGGATACGAGCGGATCTACGAAGAGACCCTGTCCCGCGCGGACCTGCCGAGCCTGAAGCTCACGGCGAACCGCTGGGCCGGCGACTGACCGCGGCGCCGGTCAGAACCCACCGGGGCCGCGGCTGCGATCCTGGCGCATCTGCGCGTGGATCGGAGCGCTCGTCATCGCGGCGAGCCCGCGCCCGGTCTCGCTGTCCACGTCGTAGAGCACGAAGACCTCGCCTCCGGGCCAGATCTGCTCGTTCGGTCGAGTCCCCGTCGAGATCGCGTCCCCGTAGGTCCGCTCGAGCGCGCCCAGCACGTCTCGATCCTTCCGGATCACCGGGTCGCGCTGGAGCTGGGCGATCGCTTCGCGCGGTATCGCCTTCGGGCCGCCCGCCGACGGGCTCACGAGATCCTCGTACGCCTGTGCCGCACGGATCACCCGTGCCCCCAGCGGCGTCCCCAGCCCCCACAACCCATCCGCTGCGGCAAGACCGTCATCCACCACCTCGTCCTGGGTCACCAGCAGCGGCACGGCGCCGCGGAGCACCGACCCCAGCGAGTGCACCAGATCCGTGCCCAGGAACGTGTGCTTCTCCGCCTTGCCCAAGTTCTCTTCCAACGTGTCCATCGCCTTGCTGATCAGCTTCGTCGTGATCTCCATGTTCCCAATATCGCGAAGCAACGCCCCCACGCGAATGTCCTCAATCTCACGCTGCGGCAGACGCATCTCAGCCGCGACCGCTTGACTAAGTTCAGCCACCCGCTCCGACCGCGCCTTCATCCGTGGATTGGCACCCTGCAGATACTTGGACAACACTTCAACGACGCCGATGTAAGCGATCTTGAGCTCTTCAACCTTGGACGCACGCTCGTCACACAACGTCCCCACCAGCAACGCGGTCAACCCCAACACCGCCGCCCAAACCGTG
>JBHHVG010000147.1:0-7253 GCA_046754165.1 Myxococcota bacterium | reverse complement strand
CAGTAGAGAAGCGGAGAAAGCTTGCGGATGTGGCCTTCAGCCACGCGACGATTCAACTGTAGTAGTCGCGACTTAATCTGACACTCTTGGTGAAAATCAAGAGGGGTTACCCTGGTTGTGGACCAACACAACCGGAGGCGCAGCCTTCCGAAAGGGTAACCCCCAAATGAGTACACAACAGAAGATCATCAAGAACAAGGTCGGTCTGCTGAACCTGGCCGAAGATCTCGGCAACGTCTCTCGGGCGATCGTCGCCTACCTACTCCTCGCAGATGCCCTGGTCTTTCATGTAGGTACGGATCCTCTCGGCGTGGCGCTGGTCGTCGCGACGAATCCGATCGGAGATCTTGGGTCCGTCGGCATCGCCCGCGGGACGCAGCGCGTGTTCGAAGATCATCGCGTCGGTCGTCGTCTCGATTTCGAGTGCGATTCGACACGCGGCCTCGCGAGACGGGGGTTGGCGGTCCATCTGTTCCAGGAGCTTGTCCAGCTTTTCGTTCGCCTCGACGAGTATGTCGACGCGGGCCGGGAGGATCTCCTCTCCGAACTCGGAGCCGAAGAGCTCGCGCCCGGCCTCCAGCAGGCCGGCGTGGCCGCTCTCCTCGACACTCAGCTTCCACCAGAGGTCGCCGTCGTCGGGGAATTCCTGAAAGAACGCGAAGTAGAGCATCGACACGGTGAACTCGTGCCGAATCGCCTCGTCGAGCAGGGCTTCGAGGGAGTCGCTCATGCCGGGATCCTCTTCTCGATCGGGTACACCGTATCGATCGATTCCGGATTGTAGCGACGCCGTGCCGACCTGGCGTGGGCGGATGGGCGGTTCGAGCGATCTCTGGGTCATCGAACGGCCGAGGCCTCCGTGCTGCCGGGTTCCCTGGGGGCGGTGGGGAATCGTGCCCCGCGGCCCGCGTCATCTCTACCCCGACGACCGGCTTCGTGGCAGAGTCGAGGGGCGGGAACGTGAAGGGAGTGGACAGCGATGGTCGAGGTGAAGGTCGATCGCGACTACGCGTTCGGTGCGGAAGAGGTATGGGCAGTATTCGCCGATTTCGGAAACGTAGGCTGGGTCCCCGGGATCGAGAAGGTCGAGCTGGAAGGGAAGGGGGTCGGCATGATCCGGCACCTCACCGTGCCTGTCTATCCACGGCTGCACGAGCGCCTGGAGGTCCTCGATCACGGGGAGCGCGTGCTCGAGTATTCGATTCCCGAGGTGGAGTACATCGGGGTCAAGAACTACCGCGCGCGGGCGCAGGTGATCGATCTCGGAGATGGGCGTTGCCGGGTACGGATGTCCTGCAGGGCGGAGGCCAATGGTGGGCCAGAGGCGGAAGTTCGCAGCAAGACCCGGGATTTCTATGCTGCGATGCTGGGGTGGGTAGACGATTTCCTGATGCAGTCGGCCAGAGCGCCGATCGGGCAGGTTCGGGCGCCCGCGCAGGGGAGGCGATGATGCGCGAATCCGAGGCAGTCGAGCGCGGCGCGAGCACGCGCTGCTTCGAGATCGAGGGCAGGCGTCTCGCCTATCCGGTCGTGTTCCAGGACGGCTGCTCGGCTGTGGGCCTGTTCACGGTGCCCGCCGCGGGCGCCCAGGAGCTGATTCGCGAGAGCGGCTTCGAGGTGGCCGAGCTCTGGCCGGGCCGGGCGGCCTTCTCGCTCGCCTGTTGCCACTATCTCGAATCCGAGTGCGGCGCCTACAACGAGATCGCGATGTCCTTCTTCGTGAAGCCCGCTCATGGGCGTCCCGGTCGCACTCCCTACCTGGGAACCTGGTTGGACATCGCCCGCGGCGCATCCGCAACCTACATCTGGAAGCTGCCGGTCACGACCCGGCTCGCCAACGACGCGGGGGTGCAGATGTGGGGGTTCCCGAAGACCGTCGAAGAGATCGACTTCGACCGCACTGGCGGGCGCGCCAGCTTCCAGCTGCGCATGGATGGCCGCGAGGTCCTCCGCTACTCGGTCTCCGCCTCCGGAAGGCGGCGCCAACCCCCCGGCGCATCGGCCGTGTACTCGACCTACGAGGGAGCAGCGCATGTCACTTGTCTCGAGAGCGAGTTCCACGAGGTGGGCGTGCGCTTCCGGGGGGGGCGCCTCGGGCTGGGCGATCACCCGATCGCAGAGCAGCTTCGCGGACTGGGCCTGCCCCGCCGGCCGCTGGTCGCCACCTGGATGGGCAAGCTCTTCTTCTCCGCCGGGGCACCGCAGAAGCTCTGACAAGGGGTGGCCGCCGCGGCGCGGGTGTGGGCGGCATCGGTCGTCGCCAGATCGGCTCAGCGGTCCGGCGAGAGGTAGTCCAGGTCGGTGTCGACGCGGGCCTCGTAGATGGTCGCCGCAAAGGGATGTCCGGTGGCGATCGAAAACGGAATGCTGCCGAAGTAATACTCGCCGAGACCCCACCGAGGTGGAGGGGGGAGGCCGTCTGCCGAATCGGGCCAGACGAAACGCTCGACCGGGTCGAGCTGGTTGGTCGCGACCCTCTGCCCGAGAATCCCATCGGGGATGACGAGCCGGTCGCCGGCCTTCAGCGTCGTCTGGCCGGGCATCACGACGCGCATTCCCTGCCGTTCGGCGTAATAGCTCCAGCCCCAATGACCGACGAACCAGAGGTCGCCGTCGGCGGGGGCATATCGCTCGGCGACCGCCACGGCTCCCTCGCGTTGGGCGACCGCGGCGGTGAAATCGACCCGCCAGTAGAGCAGGGCGATCCCGATCGACAGCACGATCGCGGCCCGGCGCCAGCCCGCGTCGGGCCGTTCGTCGTCTCCCGGCCAGAGCAGCAGCCAGGCCGAAACCGTCGGCCCCAGGGCCCGTCGCATTGCGGGGAATGGGCTCGCGAAGAGCGAGAACCCGAGCTCCACGAGCAGCCAGAGAACGAGCCGCCCGTTCTGTCCCCCACCTCGAAGCCCCGCGACGAACGGTACGACGAGTCCGATGAACCCGCCGACGATCATGGTGGTCGCCATCGGGTCGAGGGCCACCGGATCGGTGACGCCGTCGACGCTGCGCATGTACGCGACGCCCGATCGGACCAGCCAAGACGCGAGGGCGACCACACCGACGACCGCAAGCCAGCGAAGTCGCTTCGGGAAGCGGCCCCGAAGCAGTGCGGTCCAGGCGAAGATCGTCGCCGCTGGGAGCGCGAGCGCGAAATGGGTCCCGATGCCGAGCAGGCGGTCCACGCGGAGTGGAATCGGGACGCCGAGGATGGCGACGACATGGAACCAGAGGTGTGATCGTCCCGCCGAGAGCGCGATGCCGATCTCGACGGCGACGACGAAGAGGGCTGCGATGAGCCAGCCGGTGCCGAGTATCCGAAGCGACGCGAGCGGCCTGGGCGTCAGGACGAGCCACGCGACGGCGAACGTGGCGCCGGTGTACTTGGTCTCCATCGCGAGGCCCAACAGCAGACCGGCCGCCATGCCTCGTCGGATCGCTCCGGAGTCGACAGCGGAGAGAATCGCCGCGAGTGAGGCCGTCCCCAGCGCCAGGGCGGGGATGTCGAGCATGAAATTGATTCCCGGCAGGACCACGGGCGAGAACACCATCGCCATGAGCCACCACGGCCGGAATCCGCCGAGAAAGCGATCGGCCAGCCGGTCGAGCGAGATCACGAGGATCAGGAGCCATGGGAGCTGTAGCCAGCCCCAGACGGTCGGCTCGTCGGACAGAACGCGGCAGAGGGCGAGCCAATACGGGAGGACAGGAGGTGCGAGAATCTGGAAGGCGGGCTGCGGCGCGCCGTACCAGATGGTGACGAAGTCGTAGGGGCGGAGCGGGTCGTCGATGATGTGCTGGGCGACGCGGAGGTAGGCGGCGTCGTCGAGGTGGACCGGCTTGACGGCGTTGGCGCCTGTCGCGACGATCGCGATGGCGGCGAGGATGGATGCACGGCGCGCAGGCGACAAGAGTCGTCTCCCTCACGAGGACCGATCGAGCCAGCGGGTCGTCGATGACGATAGCAACGCCCGCGGACGCGCAGCGCCGACGAAGAGGTCGGACGCGTCTCCGCACGCCGCGACGGCTCCGGTGCGACCCATACATGGATCCCGTATCCTGCCGGCCATGTCGCGCCGTGTCCGGATGGCGGCCCGCTTGCTTTGCGCCGTCGCTGTCGCGCTCCCGCTTGGTTGTTCGAATCCACGGTCCGAGCCCGGCGAGCTCCGCTGGTGGAAGGGCAACCTCCACACCCATTCACTCTGGAGCGACGGCGACCAGTTCCCCGAGATGATCACGGATTGGTACAAGCGGAACGGCTACCACTTCCTGGCCATTTCGGACCACAACACGTTGGCCGAGGGAAAGCGCTGGATCCGGATCCATGACGATCCGCGCAGCGAGACGGCCGTGACGGGCTACATCGTCCGCTTCGGCGAAGACTGGGTGGGATTGCGGGAGATCGAAGGCGGGAAACGCGCGGTGCGCCTCAAGACCCTCGAGGAATACCGCGTGCTGCTCGAAGAGGAGGGTCGCTTTCTCATCATCCCGGCCGAAGAGATCAACGGAGTGTTTGGCGACACGCTGATCCACGTGAACGCGACGAACATCCAAGAAGCCATCCTGCCGCGGGGCGGCGACACGGTCCGCGAGGTTCTCCAGAACAACATCGACGCCGTGCTGGAGCAGCGGTCGCGCACGGGCCGGCCGATGTTCCCCCACGTCCCGCACCCGAACTACGGATGGATCGTCAGCGCCGACGACCTGATCGCGCTCGAGGGAGACCGGATCTTCGAGGTGTACAACGGCCATCCGTTGGCCAACAACGGCGGAGACGAGACGCGGCCCAGCACGGAACGGATCTGGGATCGGGTGCTGACCGAACGCCTGACGAGCGGTCGAGAGCCGATGTTCGCCATCGCCGTCGACGATGCCCACCACTACCAGAGCTACGGGATGCGCGAGGCGAATCCCGGCCGCGGCTGGGTGATGGTGCGGGCGCGGCAGCTCACGCCCGAGGCGATCATCGCCGCCCTCGAATCCGGAGACTTCTACGCGACGACAGGCGTGGAGCTGGACGATCTGAGCCGGGACGGCGATCGCGTCGAGCTCCGCATCCGGTCCGAAGCCGGGGTCCGTTACGAAACGGAGTTCGTCGGCACGCGGCGGGGCGCGAGAGCGGATGCTGTCGGTGAGGTGTTCGCGAAGTCGAGCGGGGCCTCCGCCCGCTACGACCTGCGCGGAGACGAGCTCTACGTGCGCGCCAAGGTCGTCTCGTCCCGCATGAAGGCGAATCCCAACCAGGCCGGCGAGCACGAAGTGCTGTGGACACAGCCGTTTCTGCCCACCCGTTAGAAGCCCGCGGGCGCGAGCTGTCCGGTTCGGGGCCGCGAGGCGAACGACTCGGCCGCGTCCCGGGATCTCGACTAGACTCCGTGGTTCGACGAACAAGGCGCAACGCGAGCGACCCCAGGAGGCCCCCATGCAGATGAACGTCCAGTCGATCCCCTCCCTGCCGGACCGCATCAACCAGATCCGTCTGTTGACCGCGGAGATCGTGAACCGCTCGATCCTCCCGAACGAGTACGCCCTGTGGGGCTGGCGCTCGAATCCCAACGCCGGCGATGACGCGCGGCAGAAGGCGCGGGAGTTGCGCCACGAGATCCAGACGAAGGTGAAGCAGGCGGGTCTCTGGGCGCCGCACCTGCCCGAGGAGTACGGCGGCTGTGGCCTCACGTTCCTCGAGCACGCCTACATGAACGAGGTGCTCGCGTACGCGACGGGCGCCGCGGCGCTCTTCGGGGTGGTGGCGCCGAACTCGGGCAACCAGAAGATCCTGCTCAAATACGGCACCGAGGAGCAGAAGCAGAAGTGGCTCGTCCCGCTGACCGAGGGGAAGATGGAGTCCGGCTTCTCGATGACCGAGCCGGACAGCGCGGGCTCGGACCCCCGCTCGATCAAGACGACCGCACGCCGAGAGGGCGACGAGTGGGTGATCGACGGCCACAAGTGGTTCACCTCGAACGGGCTCCGCGCGGATTTCTTCATCGTGATGTGCCGCACCGACGACCCGGACGGACCCGAGGACCAGAACGGCAAGATGACTCAGATCATCGTTCCCACGGACACACCGGGCGTGAACATCGTCCGCGGTATCGAGGTCTGGGGACGTCGGAGCGACCACTGCGAGGTGATCTACGACGGCGTGCGCGTCCCCGCCGCGAACCAGCTCGGCCGCACCGGCTCCGGCCACCAGGCCGCCCAGGACCGGCTCGGCGCCGGCCGGGTGTACCACTGCATGAACTCGGTCGGTCAGATGTGGCGCGCCTTCGATCTGATGGTCGAGCGGGCGAACACCCGTGAGGTGCGCGGGGGGCTGCTCAAGGACAAGCAGTTCATCCAGGGCTTCATCGCGGATTCCTACATCGATATCCAGGCCGCCCGGCTGATGACGATCCAGACGGCCGAGAAGATGGAGGGTGGCGGAGACGCCAGGACGGACATCTCGGCACTCAAGGTCTTCGTGCCCGCCGCCTACGAACGCGTCGTCGACCGCGCGATCCAGGTGTGGGGCGCGGCGGGAGTGACCGGAGACCTCCCGCTCGCGGCGATGTACCAGGGTGCGCGCACGCTGCGCCTGGCCGACGGTCCGGACGAGGTGCACAAGATCCTGATCGCCAAGAACGTGCTGAAGCAGTACAGCGACAGCGTGGGCTGGGACTTCGGCAACTAGCCCGGTTTCGAGCGAGGACTCCCCGGTGGACCAGGAGAACCGCGAAACAGAGGCGCTGTCGGCCGGCGCGGGCGGGCTTGCGCGGATCCTCCGGTACTGTCGAACCCACCCCTACATGACGGCCGTGGTGGTCGTGTTCACGATCACCGGGGCGGTCTGTGGGGTGCTCCTGCCTTTCGGGGAATCGCTCTCGGTGCCCCGGCGCATCCTCGGCGGAGCGCTGATCGGCGCCTTCTTCGCGCTGTGTCCGATGGGGGCGCGGCTCTTCGAGTAGCGGTCGTCGCGCCCGCGACGGGCGAGCGCGCCGGGGTGTGGCTAGTGCCGTCTCCTCGACCCGGCGTGCCGGCGGCTGTAGCTCGCCTGGCGACAGGGATTGCTGCAGAAGGTCCGGTGGCGCGGGGAATCCAGCGGCAGCGGCGCGTCGCAGTGCGCACACACGAAGCCGGCCTCGCGGGCCTCTGCGCGCCGCTCTGCGTGGCGCCGGTCGCGGCGGAGGCGGGAGGAGCCGCGTCTCGAGGGGCTCCGGCCACGGAGCCGGCCGCTACAGCTCGCTCTTCGCGAGCTCGAGCGTGCGCGCCAAGGCTCC
>JBHHVG010000146.1:0-7264 GCA_046754165.1 Myxococcota bacterium | reverse complement strand
TCGCGGACGTCACAGCGAATGATCGGATCGGTCTGCTGCATGCGCTCACCAACGTGATCGCCGAGTTGAATCACGAGATCTACATCGCCAAGGCCGCGACGGTGCTCGATCAGGTCCAGGACACCTTCTACCTCAAGGACCGGGACGGCAAGAAGATCTTGGACCCTGAGGCGTTGGAGCGACTCGAGGCGGCGCTGCACGCGGCGGCGCGGGGTGAACCCGGGCGTGCCGAAGGTTGACTCGAGGGCGCTGTCGGCGGCGGTGGACGCGTTCCTCGCCCACGCGTCGGTAGAGCGCGGGCTGTCGCCCCGGACGATCGAGGCGTATGGCCGCGACCTCGCGCGATTCACGCGTCACCTCGAGCGGGCGGGAGTGCGGGTGCCCGCCGAGGTGGAGCGGAAGCATCTGACCGCGTTCGCCGCGGCCCTCGAGGCCGAGGGCCTCGGGGCGCGCCGCCGCGCACGGGCGTTGTCGGCGACAAGGCGTTGGCTGCGGCACCAGGGTGCGCTGGGCTCCCTCGATCTCGATCCGAGCGACGACCTGATCCACCCCCGCTTCGATCGTCCACTCCCGCGTACGCTGCGCCCGGACGAGACGGCGGCGATGATCGACGCGATCGACCGGTCCACGCCCGTGGGGCTCCGCGATCACGCCATGTTGGAGACGCTGTACGGCGCGGGCCTGCGGGTGACCGAGCTCGTTTCCCTTCCTCTCGGCGGCTACGAGCGGCGTTCCGGGCTGCTGCGAGTGCTCGGAAAGGGCCGCAAGGAGCGCATCGTCCCGCTCGGCGAGCCCGCCGTCGAGGCCATCGATGCCTATCTCGAGGGTGCGCGGCCGCAGCTCGCGCGTGCGTCGTCGCTCGCGACCGACAGCCTGTTTCTCTCCCGTCGTGGTCGGGCCATGACGCGTCAGAACTATTTCCTGCGCCTGCGGGACATCGCGCGGGCGGCGGGTCTGCCCGGCGACGCCGTGTCCCCCCACGTCCTGCGCCACGCCTTCGCCACGGATCTGCTCGAAGGCGGCGCCGATCTGCGGGCCGTGCAGACCATGCTCGGACACGCCGATCTGTCGACGACCGAGGTGTACACCCACGTCAGTCGGAGGCGCCTGCGCGATACCGTCGAGCAGAAGCACCCGCGCGGCCGCTCGGGGCGCCGCCGGGGCTCGCGATGAAGGCGCCGCGCCGGTCGGAGGTGCTGAAGGCGCTCCCGGAATCGGCGACACCACTCGTGGTGCGTCTGCTCGTCGAGGCGGACGAGCGCCGCATGGCCGTCTACCTGGTGGGCGGTCCGGTCCGGGATTGGTTGCTCGGTCGGGGAGTCGTAGACGTCGATCTGCTCGTCGAGGGCCGCGAGGGGGCCGGCGCCGCCGAGCTCGCCCGTGCCGCTGTGCCTCGCGACGTGAAGCAGACGACCCACGAACGTTTTGGCACGGTGACGCTAGGGGCTGGCGGTGGCATCGACCTCGCGACGGTCCGCCGCGAGCGTTACGAACACGTCGGAGCCCTGCCGACGGTCGAGGCGGGCACTCTCCTCGAGGATCTCCAGCGCCGCGACTTCACCGTGAACGCCCTGGCGCTGCCGCTCTCGCGGGAGGCCCGGGTGCGTCACCCCGAGATCGTCGAAGTGGAGGGCGGACTCGCGGACCTGACGCAACGCCGCCTGCGCGTGCTCCACCCGCGCAGTTTCCACGACGATCCCACGCGTGCATTGCGCGCCGCCCGGCTGGCTCCTCGCCTCGGATTCACGCTCTCTCGCGGATCGCGGCCGGCGCTTCGCCAGGCACTGCGGGATGGAGCGTTCGGACGGGTCAGTGGCGATCGGCTGCGCCGCGAGATCGTGAAGCTGTTCGACGACGCCCGGGCCGGCCTGGATCCGTCCCGCGCACTCCGGCTGCTGTCGGAATGGCACGTGCTCGGAGCCCTCGAGCCGGGCCTGGGATTGGACAGCGCGGTGATGGCTCCGCTCAGGCGCCTCGGGCGCGCCGTCGCGTCTCCGCCCTGGCGCCATGGTCGCTGGCGTCCGTGGGTGGTGGGGCTCTCGCTGTGGCTGGGAGCGGCAGCGCCGAGCCAGCGGCGCCATGTCCTGGACCGCTTCTCGGTGCGCGGTGCGACCGCCGTGCGCATCGCGGGCTTCGTCCGAGCGCGCGACGGCTGGATGCGGGCGCTCGAGCGGGCCCGCGGCCGCGGGGCCATCGACGCCGTCCTCCGCCGCCTCGACGAGGAGGAGCTGTACGGGCTCTACGCTTCGATCGCAGCGCCGGCCCTGCGCCGCCGAATCGTGCGCTACGCCGTGGAAGACCGCGGGCGCCGCGCGCCGCTCGGCGGCGACGACTTGATCGGGATCGGGCTCGAAGGCCAGGCGGTGGGCCGCGTGCTGGCCCGGATCCGCGCGGCCTATCTCGATGGGACTGTCTGCAACCGCGAAGAGGCCCTGGTGCTGGCGCGCGAGCTGGTGCACCGCCGGGCTCCACCGCGGACGAAGCGACCGCCCGGAAAGCGGAAGCCCGCGGGGAGACGATGACGCCTCGCTTGCCGCACCGCGCGGGATCCCCCATACTCGGTCTGCTTCCCCCCCAAGGTGACCATCCACCTCCTCCGCGGGGAGCTTCATGACCCTCTCGATTCCCGCAGGCAACGCCTTCGGGCCCTCCGAGGTCCCCGTGGCCAGCGAGAGTTCGGCCTACGCGATCAAGCTCTCGGTCTTCGAGGGTCCCCTCGACCTGCTGCTGCACCTGATCCGCCAGAATGAAGTCGAGATCACCGACATCCCGATCGCGGAGATCAGTGAGCAGTACCTCTCGTATCTCGACGCGATGCGCGAGCTCAACCTCGATGTGGTTGGGGAATACCTGCTGCTGGCGGCGACTCTCGCCTGGATCAAATCCCGGATGCTCCTGCCGCCGGAGACCAGCCCAGAAGATGGCCGGGAGATCGACCCGCGCGCCGAGCTGGTGGCGCGGCTGCTCGAGTACCAGCGATTCAAGGAGGTGGCGCTCGGCCTGGGCGACCGGCACCTGCTGGGGCGCGACGTCTTCGACGCCCGCACGTCGGACTTTGCGCCCGCCCCCGAAGGGGAGCGCGAGATCGAGGTTGGACTCTTCGATCTGGTCCAGGCCTTCAACGACGTGCTCGCCAACGTCTCGGCGACGCAGACGATCCACGAGGTGGAGACGGAGCCGATCACGGTGCGGGAGCGCATGCTGGTCGTGATGCGGCGACTGGAGACCCACGACGCCCTCGAGTTCACGCAGCTCTTCGGCGAGTCGCTGGGTGAGGCAGCGAGCCGGCCGGTCATCATCGCGACCTTTCTCGCGATCCTCGAGCTGACGCGCCTCACGGTCATCCGGTTGTACCAGAGCCTGAACGAAGACGCGCTTCCGGACGGGCCGATCCACGTCCGGCGCGCCCTCGCACCGGGGGATCCGAGCTGGCAACATCTCATCTCGGAAAGCATGTGAGGCCACTCCCATGGACGATTCAGAACGACGCCGCATTGCCGAGGCCGCGATCCTGGCCTCTCCGGAGCCGATCTCCGCGCAGCGCGTGGCGGCGGTGATTCCCTACTGCAAGCCTGCCAAGATCAAGAAGCTGGTCGACGAGCTCAATGCGGAGTACGTGAAGCAGGGCCGCTCCTTCGAGATCGACGAGGTCGCCGGCGGCTATCAGGTTCGCACGCTTCCGCAGTACGCCAGCTATCTCCAGCAGATCCAGCCGCAACGGCCGCTGCGCCTGTCCAAGGCGGCGCTCGAGACCCTCGCCATCGTGGCGTACAAGCAGCCGGTGACCCGGGCAGAGATCGAGAATGTGCGGGGAGTCGATGCGGGCGCCGTCGTCCGCAGCCTGCTCGAACGCAAGCTCGTCCGACTCGACGGGTACAAGGACGTGCCCGGACGTCCGATGCTCTACGGGACCACCCGACGGTTCCTCGAGGTGTTCGGCCTCGAGACACTCGACGATCTGCCTTCGCTCCGTCAGCTCGAAGAGCTCGCCCCCGCGGAAGATGCCCCGACGGCAGAGGGGGCGGAGCTCGAGCAGGCCGCAGCCGGCGCAGAGGTGTCGGCGACCGCCGCCTTCGAGGAGGCGGAGCCGGTCGGGAAGCTCCACTGACGCGATCCGAGGCGTCCGGTGGCCGCGTTCGTCTCCAGAAGATCATCGCCAGCGCCGGGCTGGCGTCGCGGCGCGGCGCCGAAGACCTGCTGCGAGCAGGTCGAGTGCGCGTCAACGGCGCAGTTGCCACGCTGGGCGATTCCGCCGATCCGGAACGCGACGTCGTCGCTCTGGACGGCGCGCCGCTCCAACCCGCGGCGAGCGCCTACTGGATGCTTCACAAGCCCCGGGGTGTATTGACGACGGTGCGGGATCCCCGGGGCCGTGAGACCGTCCTCGACCTGCTGCCCGCGGACGCGCCGCGGCTGTTTCCGGTCGGCCGCCTCGACCGCGACACCGAAGGGCTGGTGCTGCTGACGAACGACGGAGCCCTCGCCCACGTTCTGCTGCACCCGTCGTTCGAGAGCGAGCGGGAGTACCGCGTTACGGTGCGCGGCCGCGTCGCCAAGCGGACCCTCGAGAAGCTCGTGCTGGGGGTGCGACTCGAGGACGGCGTCACGGCGCCGGCGCGGGTGGGCGCGGCGAAGTTCGACGATCGCACCCAGACGACGCGCTTCTCGCTCACGTTGACCGAGGGCAGGAAACGGCAGATTCGCCGCGCTCTCTCCGCACTCGGACATCCGGTGACGGCCCTCCGCCGCGTTCGGATGGGAGCGCTGCGACTGGGACGGCTCGCACCCGGCAAGGCGCGGGTGCTGTCCGCGGGCGAGCTGCGCGCCCTGCGGCGCCAGGCTGCCGCCTGCGTCGAGGCCGCCGAACGTCCGTGAAGGGCGTCTCCGCACCGCAATAATCGCACCGGAAGGCAGCCGGCAGCGGCGTGGCGCAACCGCCGTGGCGCGCGTCGGAATCGCGTCTCCAGCCCTCGAATCCACCTTGAGAGACCGCTCTATATCATTGATTTATATTGTAGTTTTCCACTACGATCGATCTCTCTGGACGGCCCCCGAAAGGCTTCCAGTGACTCGGGTGACCGCTTCGTGGACCGCATCCCTGCCACCTCTGCCGCCGTACTCGTGGGCCTCCTCTTGGGAGCGACGCCGGCCGCCAGCATCACCGGGGTGTGCCCGGACGGCAGCATCTACATCGTGCCGCGCTCCGAGTTGATTCCCTGTCGCGACTCGAAGCAGGTCCGCTCCGAGGACGTCCCGCCGATCCGGCCGCGGCAGCTGCCGCGACCCTTCGGGTGGGAGACCTTCCACCGGCGCAACGATCCGAACAACCCGTACAACATCGTGGATTCGATCCGGGCGCAGCGGGGCGAGCCGCCCGCGCCGGGGCCCGCCGATGATCCGACGGCGCGGATCGAGGAGCCCGGGCTCCGCCGGCAGGCGAGCATTGCGTCCGCGCCTCCTCCGGTGGGCAGTGGACCGCCGCCGAGACCACTCGACCTGAAGCTCGCTCCGGAGGAGGTGCGGGACCTGCAGTTGATCGTCGAGTACTCGCAGCGCCGCGCTCCGGCCAGCTTCGCCCGCGGCTCGGATGACCGGGCTCCGTCGCTCGTGCTGCGCATCGCCCAGTCGCGTTCCTTCGAGGCGAGGCGGCGGGAAGCGCTGGCGAGCGTGGGCCAGCCGGTCCGGGGGGCCTCCGTCCTGTTCACTGCGGTGGCCAGCACCGACGAGGCCTTCTACGCCAACCTCACGTTCGTGCAGGGCCACATGGCGTTCCACCCGGATCCGGCGTCGTCCAGCGAACTCGGCGTGATCGACGGGCGCCTGGGCATCCTGCGTCCGGACGACCGCGTCCTCGGGTATGTCGTGCTGCCCGAGCGCATGGATCTCGGCCAGCCGATCGACATCTACTGGAACGACCGCCAGATCACCGCGACGCTGCAGCCCTGAACGTCAGCGAGGGATGGTGACGTAGACCTGTGTATAGACCAGGGAGCCGTTGCGGCCCCGCGCGATTCCGATGCCGGTGTGGTTGAAGGGCGGCGCCAGCAGATTCCGACGGTGGTCGGGAGACTGGAGCCAGCGGCTCACGATCTCTGCGTTCGGATCTGGGTGATCGGTCATGCCGAGGTTCTCGGCGACCAGCGTAAAGCCCTCGAGACCCCCCCGCGAGACCCGATCCACGGGGCTGCCGCCCTCGGGGTCGTGGTGGCTCAGGTAGTTTCGCCGCACCATGTCGAGGCTGTGGGCCTTGGCGACGCGGTCGAGCTCGGCTGCGCGGCGCAGAGGAATCAGGTGGTGGCTGGCCCGCACCGCGTTCACCTGCTCGAGCAGGGCGACTTCGAGCTCCGCGGTGCCCTGCGTGGCTCTGCCGTCCGCCGTCGCGACCTTCACGGTCAGCGAGGAGAGGCAGAAGGCGATCCAGAGGCCGATCAGGAAGGCCCCGGCCTGATGGGGGGTGCGCGGCACGGTCACGGCCTCGCGTTCTCGGGCGACCGGTCGTTGTCCAACAGCTCGCGCCGGGACAGACGGCCTGCCTCGAAGTAGGAGATGACGTCGGGGCGGCCATCGCCGTCGCGGTCCTCTTCGCGGCGTTCCACGCGCTCGCCGGCGTCGTAGTGGATCAGGGTATCCCAACGACCGTCGCCATTGCTGTCGCGCTCTTCTCGCACCAGCTTGCCGCCGTCGTAGTAGCCCGTGCGGTCGCGGAAGCCGTTGCCGGTCGTGTCCTGCTCGTGGCGCATGATCTGGCCGTCGCGATAGAAGCTCCAGGTGTCCACGATGCCGTCGTAGTCGGAATCACCCCGCCTGCGAGAGACCCTGCCAGCGCTGTAGTCCGTCCATGAGTCGCTGGCCCCGTCTCCGTTCGCGTCTTCCTCGACGCGACGGATCTGATGAGTGCCGAGGTCGTAGAGGATCGTGCGGTCGACGTGACCGTCGCCGTTCTCGTCCAGCTCGATCCGTGAGATCTCTCCATTGCTGCGGTAGATCCACTGGTCCACACGCCCGTCGCCGTCTCGATCGACGATGCCATCGGCGACGCGGGCCCGCGGGGTCGGCATCGCGGGGCGGGCCGGCTCCGGAGGCGGGGGCGGCGCAACGCGCGCGCCCGTCGCGCCTCCGCTGTCGCCGCGCGGAGGCTCGGTGCGCGCCGGGGGACGCGCGATCCGGTGCGCGCCGGCGCCGCGCTGGAGAGCGACGAGCTCATCGGAGATGAGCGATCTCCCAGACACCCGTGGCCCCGCCGGCGTCCGCCGCGGCGGCGGGG
>JBHHVG010000145.1:0-7277 GCA_046754165.1 Myxococcota bacterium | reverse complement strand
TGGTCGGGGGCGCCTCGCTCTACCCGGCCATCCAGAACCTGCTACTCGCCTGTCGCAACGAGGGGCTCGGATGCGTGCTGACGACGCTCTTGTGTGAGGTCGAGAGCGAGGTGAGGGCACTGCTGGACATTCCCGACCCCTGGTACACGGCGTCGGTGATTCCCATCGGCTATCCGGTCGGGAGCGGGCATGGGCCGATCTCGAGGCGGCCGCTCGACAAGATGGTGTTCGCTGAGTGCTGGGGAGAGCCCTTGCGACCGCCTCGCGCAGACCCGTGAGCAGGGTGCACGCACCGCACCGGCAGTCGGGCCGCCTGGCCGACACGTCCGGCATCTCCCACAGTCGCGCTCTTTCCGGCGCCTCGTACCTGCCGCCGTTCTTCCGTGATTCGTGGCACACCGCGCTCGCTCCGGTCGTCCGACGAGGCTTGCACGCCGCCACCCGCGGCGCGGGAGCGGAAAGTCATGGAATCGATCTATATCTGGCCCGGCAACCCGGCCCTGTCCCTGCTGCTCGTACTCGTTCTCAGCATGGTGTTCCTCTGGGCGGCGCGGGAGCCCATGCTCGAGATGCTGCGGAGCCTCGGAAAGAACCTGCAGAATGGATTCGGTGCCGCTGCGCGCTGGTGTGCGTCGGCTGCCGACGGGCTGCAAGCGCGTAGCCGCGAGTCCTTGCTGGCCGCCGCAGAGCTCGAACTGCACGGAAAGCTCGACCGAGAACTGCAGCGCATCGACGCCACCTTCTCCGAGAAGGTCGGCCAGTACTCGACGCTGCACCGCCGCCTCGACGACCTGCTCCGGCACCTGGACGCGGACTGCAGGAAGTGTGGCGACTCGCCACCGGACGTTCCGGGCTGGTCAGCCGCCGTGGAGGCCGTGGCGAGCATTCCCACCGCCATGGATCCAAACGTGAAGAAGGTGCTCGAAGGCATCGAGGGCTCCATGCGCGATGCCGAGAAGAAGGCGCTCAAGACCTACCGCAACGACACCGCAAGGCGGCACCGAATCTTGAACGGCATGCGCCCGAACTGGAAGGCCGTGCAGGGCCTGATGGCGCGCATGCAGGACTCGGTGGCGAAGGTCCTCGCGACCACCTCCAAGATCGACCGCTACGTGGACGAGTACGGCAGCGTGGTGAAGGAGCGCGAGTCGGGAGCACGAATCGCGGTCTACTCGGCCTTCAAGCCGTTCTTCATCTCGCTGCTGGTGCTCTCGGTGTCCCTGGGCGGCGCCTTCGTCAACTTCCAATTGATCGCGCTTCCCATGTCCGAGCTGGTACCGGCCGGCGCGCGCATCGGTGGCCTGCCCGTTGCGACGGTTTCGGCACTGGTGCTCGTTCTCATGGAGGCCGCGGTCGGGATCTTCCTGATGGACATGCTGGGGATCACCGAGCTGTTCCCCAAGCTCTCCAACGTCGAGCTCTCGCGACGCCGCCTCATCCTGTTCCTGTCGGCGGGCGGCCTCTTCTTCCTGGCCTCTGTCGAGAGCTCGCTCGCGATACTTCGCGAGCAGATCGTCGAGGCTGACGCCGCACTGAAGCTATCGCTCGCGGGCAGCACCGTCGTGGCGCGGCCCGCCGACTCCTCGATTCCCGTGATCGGACAGGCGGTGCTCGGCTTCGTGCTGCCCTGGATTCTTGCAATGATCGCGATCCCGCTCGAGATGCTCCTCGACAGCGGCCGCCACGTCCTGGCCCAGCTCGGCGTGGGCGCGCTGCGCGCCGTGGGTCACACCGCGCAGGTGCTCGCCCACCTGGTGCGCTCGCTGACCAACGCGATTCCGAGCGTCTACGACGTCTACGTCGCCATCCCGCTGCGCATCGAGCGCACGTTGAAGAAGCGCACCGGCGAAGAGATGGATGGCGAGCCGGTGATCGGGGAGCCGAACGTCACGGATGCCGAGGTGGCGAGATGAGGCACACGCTGCTGACGCTCGCCGTCGCCGCGCTCGCGCTCGCCTGCGGTGAGTCGCGCCGCTACGACCAGGCGATCGGCGTCCTGATCGACGTTTCGGGGACCTACCTCGACCAGAAGAGAGAGGCCGTGAACGTCATCAAGCGCGAGATCCTTCCCCAGATGGTCCCCGGTGACACGTTGATCGTGATCCGCGTCGACAGCGAGAGCTACGACGAGGAGAACGTGGAGGCGCTATTGACCCTCGATCGGCGACCTTCCCACGCCAACGCCCAGAAGCTCGCCATGGCTCAGAGACTGGACGAATTCGCCGAGCGAGGCGGCGGATCGAAGCACACGGACATTCCCGGCGCGATCATGCTGGCCTCGGAGTACCTCTCCGAGGTGGAGAGCGACAGCCGCGTCATGCTGATCTTCAGCGACATGCAGGAGGACCTTCCGCCCGGCTCCAGACGGGCGCTGTCCGACGACGAGCTGCAGGGCACCCACGTCGCGGCCATGAACGTGAAACGGCTCCCGCGCGACACGGTCGATCCAGCGGTGTTCCGCGAGCGGCTCTCGGCATGGGAGCGACGCGTGAAGGGCGCCGGAGCGAGCGAATGGCGCACCTTCATGGACGCCACGAAGCTTCCGGTCTACCTGGCCGAGGTACGATGACGGCAAGCTCTTCTGTAAGCGTCGTCACAGAATCACACCGGCGCGGGCGATAGCCTGGGCGCCGGCTCGTGGGAAGGGTCCGCGAGCGGCGCGGGCCCGGTCCACGACCGGTTGGCAGGGGGGGGACACGAGCATGGCACTCAAGGGATTCATCGCGGGACGAGGGGATCCGGCCGCAGAGACGCCGAAGGACACGCCGAGGCCGACAGCTCCGCCTCCGCGGGCGACGCGAAGCGAGGAGCCGGTTTCCTGTATCGACGCGGGCACGGAGCTCGTGGGTACGATCCGCTGCGGAGAGACGCTGCGCGTCGACGGAAGCATCGAGGGCGAGATCCACTGCAAGAAGGACCTGATCGTGGGCCAGGAGGCCCGCCTCCACGCCGCGATCGAGGCCGCCGAGGTCTCCGTCGCGGGCGAAGTAAAGGGCGACATCAGCGCGAGTAGCAAGATCACTCTCCGGGCCACCGCCCGCGTCGTCGGGGACCTCTCGACCCCCGGCATCGTGATCGAGGAGGGGGCCAAGCTCGAGGGCCGCATCCACATCGGCGCCGAGCTGAAGCCGGAGGCTGCGACCGGGTCTGCGGCTCAGTCCGAGCGCAAGGCCGAGGCGCCTTCCGGCCAGAGCCCGCCGCCCAAGGCTTCGCGGCCGGCGTCAGCCACCGTCTGATCTGCGGTCGAAGGCCTCCCCGCGGCTCTCGCGGACGCTCAACGGTCGACCGCGATGGTGCGACCCCCGCGCCACTCGCGCAGCACGAGGTACTCGCCTTTGAGGGCGGCGTGGTCGAGGATGCCGAAGCCCATGAGCGTGCCCCGCTCGCCGGTCGCCGCCGGAAGCCGCTTGACCCGCCGCAGCCCATCGGCGAACCCGGCGCGGGTGAGGTGGTCGACGCGTGCCAGCGCCGTTGCCAGCAGGCGACCGATGTCGTAGGCCGCGCAGGTGGTCGGGCCGCTGGCGGCGCGCGGGTCGCGTGCGCGCAGCGCCTCGCGCTGCGGGTTGTCGTCGGCAATGGTGTCGACGTACTCCCAGCCCGCCCACCCGTCGCGCCAATCGCGGCGCATGTAACCGAACATCAGCGCGGAGTTGGCGAGTACGGGCAGATCCGTGCCGGCCTGGTGGAGCGCAGTGGCGACCGCGTGCGCGGCCGCTCCGAGCCCGAGATACACCACGACGTCGGGCCCGCTGGCGAGAGCCCGGGAGACGACCTCCGTGGCGTCTTCGGTGGCGGGGGAAAGCGCTGCCGTGCCGACGAGCTCGTGGCCGAGACGCGCACAGGCTGCCTCGAAGCACTCCAGGTAGCCACCTCCGACCGGCGAGCGGTCATACAACACGAACGCGCGATGCAGCCCCCGCTCGCCCATGCGCGTTGCGAGCAGCAGGGGCTCCTCCTCGAGGCTTCCCACCTGGTAGTGGAACATCCACGGGCCCCGGGTGCGCTCGCCGCCCGACCAGTTGATCGTCGGAATCTCCGCAGCACTCGCGAGGTCGCGCACGATGAGGGCGTTGTCCGAGATCGACGGCCCCACGACGGCCAACACACCCGCCTCGACCAGCGCTCGGTAACCCTCCCGCACGGCGTGCTCGGAGCCGAAGGGCAGGCCGCGCACCGCCTCGCTGATGAGCTCGATCTCGCGGTCGCCCGCGCCGCCCACCTCATCGAGGCCGACCCGCAAGCTCCGCTCGAAGGAGTCGTTGGGCTGGGGGAAATCGAAGAGCAGCCCGATCTTGACGGAGTCCGGTTGCATGTCCATCGCAGGTCTTCGGCGACCTCCCGTCGGGGCGAGCGCACCCACCGCACCGCGCACGTCTCGGCAGGCGCTTCTTCTCAGGAGAGGATCCCGGCCAGGCGTTTCGCGTGGCCCGCCGCTCCGATCTCCGTGTAGATTTCCTGGGCTTCGCACAGCCGGCGCGCGCGCAGGGCCGCGTCTCCGCGCAGACCGGCGAGCTCGGCGCGAAGCTCGACGACCTGTGGCGCATACAGGCGCATTCCGGAATCCTCGACCAACGCCGCCAGCGAATCCGCGAGCCCCTCGATCTCCGCCGCCCGCAGGGCGTCTCCGCCCGCCAGCAGCGCTCGGGCACACTGCAGCAGGGCATCCATCTCCGCCAGCCGCGATCCGCGCTCACGAGCCATCACCAGCGCCTGGTCGGCGAACTCCGCCGCGCGCTCGGCGTCCCCTCCTCTCAGGTGGGCACGCGCCAACGCCGCCAACATCGACGGCTCCTGCTCGACGCCGGTGTGCTTCTCGCGCGCGATGGCGAGGGCGCGCTCGATCGACGCGGTCGCCTGCTCGCAATCGCCCTGGAAGATCTGCACCGCCGCCACGCCGCGGGCCAGCGAGTGCACCTGGGAGAAGGGGCTCCCCACCCGCTCCGAGCCCGCCAGGGCCTCCTGCGCCAGGGCCGGCGCGTCCTGCAGCTCGCCGGAGAAGAAGGTGAGGAGCTCGACGCAGTTGACCAGTGTCCAACCGAGCACCTCGGTCTCTCCCGCCTCGCGGGTGGCGCGGATGACACCGCGGAGCCGCTGCAATCCGCTCTGGATGTCGCCGCCGTGGGCCTGCAACAACACACAGTTCATCTGGCCCCAGAGGTACCCGCTGAATCCGACGCTGTCCTTGCCGAGCTCCGGGTTCTGCTCGCCCAGCTCCACGCAAATCCGCGAGTAGCTGAGCGCCTCCTCGCGTCGGGCAGTCAAGAAGTGCGAGTAGCCCAGGCTGATGCCCATCATCGTCAGCAGCTCCGGATCTCCGTCCTCCTCGATCAGCGGGAGCACGCGAACCGCATCGCTCGCATAGCGGGCCACGTCGCCAAAGAGCAGGCCCACGCTGAGAAGGTGTGCGACCTCCAGCGACGCGAGGTGGTGACGGTCGTCGAGCGCACGGCCGAGCTGTACGCCCTCCGCGTAGAGGACCTCCACCTCCGCCTCGGGCATGCCGATGCGCCAGCCGCCGCCGAGCAGGATCTCCAGGCAGGCGGCCATGCGCAGGCGATCGGCCTCCTCGGAGTCGGCGAGCTGCCGCGCGAGACCCAGGGCCAGCTGCCACAGGCGCACACCCTCGGCCGGGGCGCGGAGACCGATGACCACGGCAGCCCGCTTCGCCCAGCGCGCGGCCTCGAGCGTCTCCCCCGCCTGCTCCCAGTGGTGGGAGAGCAGGGCGGCCTGCTCGTCGAGGTCGTCCTTCCGGGTCTCCTCGATCGCACCCGCCACGGCGGCGTGGAGGCGCCGTCGCCGCTCGAGGAGCTGGGAGTCGAGGGCGACCTCCTGGGTGAGCGGGTGGCGGAAGGCATACTCGACCACCGGGTAGAGCGACTCCTCGTAGACGAACTCGCCGCTGCGCAGCGCGGCCAGCGCATCGATCAACGCGGCCTCGGGCAGATCGGAGACCGCGGCGAGCAGCGGCTCGTCGAAGGTCTTGCCGATCACCGCCGCGGTCTGGAGCAGCCGCTTGTCGCGCTCGGCGAGGCGATCGATTCGCGCCGCGAGCACCGCGTGCACCGAGTCGGGAACCTCGAGCTGCTCGATCGGCGTCGTCAGCCGGTACGCACCGCGGGTCCCCTCGAGTGAGCCGTTCTCGATCAGGGTGCGAACGACCTCCTCGGTGAAGAACGGGTTTCCGCTGGTACGCTTGTGGATCGCCCCGGCCAGGCCCGAGATGCTCGCGTCGGTTCCCAGCATGTCGTCCAGCAGCTCACGGATCGCTTCGGGCCCGAGCGGCTGCAACGAGATCTGCTGATAGTGAGAGGACTGCATCCAGTCGGCCCGGTATTCGGGACGAAAGTTCAGGATCAGGAGGTTCCGCGCGCTCGACAGCGCGTCTACCCACTCGCGCAGGAACGCCTCGCTACCCTCGTCGAACCAGTGCAGGTCTTCGAGCATGGTGACGACCGGCTCATCCCACTCGTCGGCCTGGACGACCCGGCGCAGCACGCCAACCATCTGGCGCCGGCGGGCATCGGGGTCGACGCGCACGAGCAGGGGTCCCGGCTCCGGCGCGCCGAAGAAGTCGAAGACGATCGGAAGCACGTCGCGAAACTCCTCGTCGATCAGCAGCAGCCGTCCGGCAATCTTCTCGCGCACAATGCGCGGCTCGTCGCCCTCGGCGATGCCGAAGTAGGCGCGAAACGCCTCCATCACCGGCAGCAGCGGGATGTTCTTGCCGTGGGGAACAGCGCTGCCCTGGGTCACGAACATGCCCTTGGCGCGACAGCCCTCGAGGAACTCGAAGCACAGCCGGCTCTTGCCGACGCCGGCGTGGCCCATCACGCCGACGACCTGACCGAGGCCCTGGCGCGCGTGGTCCAGGGCGCGCTCGAGCACTCGCGTCTCGTTGTCACGACCCACGAAGAGCGAAAGACCGCGGGCGCGAGATACGTCGAATCGCGTGCGCAGCTTGCCGATTCCCCGCAGCTCGTAGACGCGCAACCGCGCGCTCGCACCCTTGACCTCGAACTCGTCCAGATCCTCGAGCTCGAAGTAGCCGAATGCGAGGTTCGCGGTGGCCTGGCTCACGTAGATCGTGTCCGGAGACGCCAGCGCTTCCATGCGCGCAGCGAGCCCGACGCTGTGCCCCTGGGCGGTGTAGTCCATGCGCAGGTCGTCGCCGATCTTCCCGACCACGACCTCGCCGGAGTTGAGCCCCAGCCGCACCGAGAGATTCAGCCCCTCGAGGCGCAGCGCGTCGGCGAAGCCCCGCAGCTCGTGCTGCAAGT